>NZ_JBNPVS010000012.1:0-214999 GCF_050434225.1 Paraburkholderia sp. GAS32
GATCTGAGTCATGGGCTGTGTCCACTGTTAATCAGTGGACACAGCTTGCCTTGCTCTCAATTCGGGCGCTATGTGCTGATAAATTCGCGCTTACGATGGAAATGTGTAAGCGCGTTTGCGCGCAGCGGCCAGGCCGAGCAGGTCGTGACACTGGGCGCGCCCAACGAAGAGGATGCCCGCGACTATGAACTGGCGCGCACGCCTACCACCGTGCGCCTGATCCGGGACGTCACGCCCAGCGGCCGCGTGCGTGTGCTGATGACCTCGCTGCTGGAGCGCGAACGTTATCCGGCCAGCGCTTTCGGCGCGCTCTATCATCAACGCTGGCGTATTGAGGAAGCGTTCAAACGTCTGAAGCACCGACTGCGGCTTGAGGCTGTCACCGGCCTGGATTACCTGGCGCTGCAGCAGGACTTCGGTGCGAAAACCGTCGCTGATAACCTGTGTACGCTACTCAATGACCTGGACGATCCAGCCAGAGACGACCACACCAGTCATCCAAACCGTCTGTACGCGCTGGGCGCCCTCAAGCCGATCCTCGGCGCGTGCCTGCTACGGATTGAGCGCTGCCTGAACCGGCTCGCCCATCTCATGCCCGCCATCCACGGAGCCCGATGTCGTATTCAGCCCTCGCGCTCTTACCCACGACCGCCCAGAAAAGCCAAACCCCATCTCCATCTCGCGTACAAGGTCGCTTGATGGAATGGGGCTTAAGTTGAGAGCATTGCCCCGCACAGGGGCAACGCTAATAAACCACTAACAATTCAAGGAAAGGCCAACGCCCCAAGAACACTGACAAACAAGCGCCGCAAAAGGCAAAAAAACATCAAGCAGCAACTAACATCCCATCCGCGGAGCGGCCCACCTGCTGCCGAGCAGCAAAAGCCTCCCCAATCATAAGAAGACTAGGCTGCGAAGCATCAAGCCACTGCTGAGCCTCGCCACAGGCGAGCCCCGAAAGCGTAAGAGTAAGCATCCGCTCACGAGGCGTACTACAAGCCTCGACAATCGCCACAGGAGTCGCCCCATCGCGCCCAGCATCAATCAACTCCTGTGCTATCTCAGGTCCACTATCCCGCCCCATGTAAAACACGAGCGAATCAGCATTCACCTGCTCACGAATCGCCTCAGTATCCGCCGCCCGGCTATGCGTAGCCAACGCAACGCTACGAGACACGCCGCGAAGCGTCAACGAACGCTTCAAAGAAGCCGCACTAGCCAGCGCAGCCGTAATCCCAGGCACCACCTCATACTCGATACCAGCCGCCTCAAGCGCCCGCATCTCCTCATCCGCGCGCCCAAACAACATCGGATCGCCGCCCTTCAAACGCACCACCACATCGTGCTCAAGCGCAGCATCCACAATCTGCTTGTTGATGAACTGCTGCGCCGTCGACAACTGCCCGCACCGCTTGCCAACCGCAATCCGCCGCGCGTGGGAAGGTGCGTAGTCGAGCATTGCCGGCTCGACAAGCGCGTCATGCAACACGACATCCGCCGCGCCGAGCAACCGCGCGCCGCGCACCGTGATGAGATCCGCGGCCCCTGGCCCTGCACCGATCAGATACACCTTACCCATTCGCCTTAACCCCATTCGTCCAGTTCGTGCGAAACCCGAAGCCGCGAGCGCGCGTTAGTTACCCAGTCGGTGACTCAAGCCGAAAACGACCGGATCATCCCAGCCGCGACGGTGTGATGCGTCGCTTCGTCGATCAGCACGAATGCGCCCGTGCCCTGATGCGAGTCGTACACGTCGCACACCAGCGGCTTTTGCAACGTCAGCGACACACGGCCGATGTCGTTCATCGTCAGGTCCTTGCGATCGGTTGCCTGCGACAACGTATGCACGTCGAGCACTTCCTTGATCGCGCCAATCCGAGCGAACACCGTGTTGGTGGTCTGCTTCAGCAAGTACTTGCGTTGCGTCGACAGCGGCGTGTCGTCGAACCAGCACAGGTCGGCTTCCAGCTTCTTGGCCGGTTCCGGCGCCGCTTCGCGCAACACGAAGGTGTCGCCGCGCGATACGTCGACGTCTTCCGCCAAGCGAATCGTCACGGTTTGGCCGGCAAACGCGCGGTCCACCGCTGCCGTTCCGCCCGTCACCGGTGCGATGATCTCGGCAACCGTCGCTTCACGGTTCGCCGGCAGCACGACGATGGTGTCGCCGACCTTCACCTCGCCCGCTTCGACACGGCCCATGTAGCCGCGGAAATCGTCGGCCTGGCTGCCGTCCTGACGCGCGACCCATTGCACCGGGAAACGCAGCGCCTGGCCCGTCGGAACTTCGACCGGCAAGGCTTCGAGCAAATCGAGCAGCGGCTCGCCCGCGTACCACGGCATGCTTTCGCTAGCCGTCACGATGTTGTCGCCCTTCAGCGCCGACACCGGCACGAAGCGCACATCGTTCAGACCGAGTTGACGCGCGAGTTCGACATACGCATCGCGAATCTCGTTGAAACGCGTTTCGCTGTAGTCGACGAGGTCCATCTTGTTGATCGCGACGATCGCGTGTTGCAGGCCGAGCAGCTTCACCAGCGCGCTGTGGCGCTTGGTTTGCGGCAGCAGTTGCGCAACGCCGTCGATGAACGTTACACGCGTTGCGTCGACCAGGATGATCGCTGCATGCGCGGTCGATGCACCCGTCACCATGTTGCGCGTGTACTGCTCGTGGCCCGGCGTATCGGCGATGATGAACTTGCGCTTAGCCGTCGCGAAGTAACGGTAAGCGACGTCGATCGTGATGCCTTGCTCACGTTCGGCTTCGAGGCCGTCCGTCAACAACGACAAATCGATTTCGTCGCCAACGGTACGCTTATTCTTTGCGCGCGACAGTGCCGAGAGCTGATCGGAAAGCACTGCCTTGCTGTCGTACAGCAGGCGGCCGATCAACGTGCTCTTGCCATCGTCGACGCTACCCGCAGTAATGAAACGCAGCACGCCGAGGTCTTCTGGTTGGTGAATACCGCTCATGATTGCCTTATCCTCGTCGTGTGCTTAGAAATAACCTTGCTTCTTACGCTGTTCCATCGCGGCTTCGGAGACCTGATCGTCCATCCGCGTCGCGCCGCGTTCCGTGATTTCGGTCACGGCCGTTTCGGCGATGATCTTCTCGAGATCATCAGCATCGCTTTCCACCGGGCACGTGCAGCTGATATCACCCACGGTGCGGAAACGCACCAGCGCGGTTTCGCTGGTCTCGCCTTCACGCATCGGCGTGAGCGGCGTGACCGGCACGAGCAGGCCGTTGCGGCGCACGATCTCGCGTTGATGCGCGTAATAGATCGACGGCAGTTCGAGCTGTTCGCGGGCGATGTATTGCCACACGTCGAGTTCGGTCCAGTTCGAGATCGGGAACACGCGCAGGTGTTCGCCGTTATGCAGACGCGCGTTATACAGGCTCCACAGTTCCGGGCGCTGCGCCTTCGGGTCCCATTGGCCGAATTCGTCGCGGAACGAGAAGATCCGTTCTTTTGCACGGGCCTTTTCTTCGTCGCGGCGCGCACCGCCGATCAGCGCGGTGTACTCATGTTCAGCGATCGTTTCGAGCAGCGTCACGGCTTGCGCAGCATTGCGCGAGTCCAGTTCGCGGCGCAGACGCACGGTGCCACGCTTGATCGAATCTTCGACGTGACCCACCACCAGCTCAGCGCCGATCTCTTTCGCGCGGCGATCGCGGAAGTCGATCACTTCGTCGTAGTTGTGACCGGTGTCGATATGCACGAGCGGGAACGGCAGTACGGTCTTGCGATTTGCGCCGATGCCGAAGGCTTTCAGCGCGAGGTGCAGCACCACGACCGAATCCTTGCCGCCCGAAAACAGCAACGCGGGCTTGCTGCATTCGGCGACCAGTTCGCGCAGGATGTGGATCGACTCGGCTTCGAGCCAATCGAGGTGGTCCATCCGGTTCGCCGTGTTGGCAAGCGGTGCATTCACAGTGGAATCGAGCGTGGTGCTCATGTTTGGGTCCTTCGTTGATTCGCGTCGCAAGCGGTTGCCTGCGTCGCGGAAGTATTCAAATCGGTATGTGCGGCGTTCAGGTCAAAAACCAAGGCCTGAACCGCCTGAATGCTTTATGCCGAAGCGTTCTCGCTGCTGCTGACTGGGATCGGCGTAATCGTCGTGATGTGCAGTCCGCATTCCTTCGTATCGCGCGATTCCCACCACCAGCGCCCTGCCCGGCTGTCTTCACCGGGACGGATTGCGCGGGTACAAGGCTCGCAGCCGATGCTCGGGTAACCGCGCGCATGCAGCGGATTGACCGGCACGTCCAACGCTTTCAGGTAGTCCCACACCTCAGCTTCGGTCCAGTCCGTCAGCGGATTGAACTTGGCGATGTTGCGCGCGGCGTCGTGTTCTTCCTCGTGCAGTTCAGCACGCGTCACCGACTGCTCGCGGCGTTGGCCCGTCACCCATGCGCTGACATCCGACAGCGCGCGGTTCAACGGCTCGACCTTGCGGATTTCGCAGCAGCGCTTGCGCAGATCGACGCTTTCATAAAACGCGTTCAGACCATGCGAGCCGACATACTCTTCAACCGCGGCGGCTTGCGGGTGAAACTGCTCGATATCGTAGCCGTAGCGCTCTTTCACGCGATCGAGCATGCCGAGCGTTTCAGCATGCAGGCGGCCCGTGTTCAGCGAGAAGATGCCGATCTTCACGCCGCGCGACAGAATCGCGTGCGTGAGCAGCATGTCTTCCGCCGCGAGGCTGCTGGCGAGCTTCACATTCGCGTGACGCGCGGCGATCGAATCGAGCAGCGCATTGAGGCGCTCGACCTTCGCGGCCAGTTCCGGCGTGAGAGATTGTGCGCCGCTCATGCCGAAGCCTTTGCCAGTTCGCCCGCTTCACGGCGGCGGAACAGCGGCGACGAGTTCACCGCGCCCTGATAGTTGAAGCTGAACTCGTCGAAAGCCTTGAGTGCATCGTCGAAGTCTTTGTCTTCACGCAGTGCATACGCGTCGAAGCCGCAGCGGAACATGAACGCCAGTTGATCGCGCAGCACGTCGCCGATCGCGCGCAGTTCGCCCTTGTAGCCATAGCGCTCACGCAGCAGGCGGCCGATGCTGTAGCCGCGGCCGTCGCGGAACACCGGGAAGTCCACGCCGATCAGTGCGATCGTGTCGAAGTCGCCGACGATATCCGCCGGCTCGCTATCCGGCGCGAGCCACACGCCGATTTCAGCGGTGCTGCGCGATGCGATCAATGCATCACGGGAAGCCTGCCACAGCGCGAGCGGCACCAGCACTTTGCCGGCCGGCAATGCATCGACTGCGGGCAGCGTGCCGTCTTCAGCGGCGCGCACCACCGTCCAGTCGTCGTTGACGATCGCGCGATTCTTGATAATAGAAGCCATCTGTTCAGTATCCTTTTCGCGGTTACGCGTGAGCCGGTTGACGCGAGGCGTACACACGTTCCTTGAACGGAGCCATGCCGATGCGGTTGTACGTTTCGATGAAGCGCTCGCCTTCGTGGCGATTCTCCACGAATGTGTCGATCACTTTGCTCATCACGTCCGGCATTTCTTCCGCCGAGAACGACGGGCCGATCACGCGGCCGAGATGCGCGCCAGTTGCACCCGTGCCCTGCTCGCCACCGAGCGTCACCTGATACCACTCGGAGCCGTCCTTATCGACGCCCAGAATGCCGATGTTGCCGACGTGGTGGTGACCGCAGGCATTGATACAACCCGAGATGTTCAGCGACACGTCGCCGAGGTCGTACACGTAGTCGAGATCGTTGAAGCGTTCCTGAATCGCCAGCGCAATCGGAATCGACTTCGCATTCGCGAGCGAGCAGAAATCGCCGCCCGGGCACGCGATGATGTCGGTCAGCAAGCCGATGTTCGGCGTCGCGAAACCTTGCGCCTTGGCCTTTTCCCACAGCGCGAACAGGTCGCGCTTCTTCACGTTCGCGAGAATCAGGTTCTGTTCGTGCGACACGCGGATTTCGCCGAGCGAATATTCGTCGGCCCAATCGGCGACTGCTTCCATCTGCGCGTCGGTTGCATCGCCCGGGGCGATCGTGGTCGGCTTCAGCGACAACGTGACGGACGAATAACCCTCGACCTTGTGCGGACGCACGTTACGTTCGACCCAACGGGCAAACGCACGGTTTTCCAGCAGATGGTTCTCGAACGAAGCATCCGTATCCGGCAGCTTTTCGTACACCGGCGGCTGGAAGTATTGCGACACGCGGTCGACTTCAGCTTGCGTCAGCGTCGAAGGACCGTCCTTCAGGTGTTGCCATTCTTCTTCGACCTGCGCCGAGAATTTCTCCGGGCTCAGTGCCTTCACGAGAATCTTGATCCGCGCCTTGTACATGTTGTCGCGGCGGCCGTAGCGGTTGTACACGCGCAGCACGGCTTCGCAGTACGTCAGCAGGTGTTGCCACGGCAGATCCTTACGAATGATCGCGCCGATGATCGGCGTACGTCCCATGCCGCCGCCGGCCAGAATGTCGGCCACCAACTCGCCCTGCTCGTTCGTCTTCAGATACACACCCATGTCGTGAATCTGCACGGCAGCGCGGTCTTCCTTCGAACCCGACACGGCGATCTTGAACTTACGCGGCAGCCAGGCGAATTCCGGGTGGAACGTCGACCATTGGCGCAGGATTTCTGCCCAAGGACGCGGATCCACCACTTCGTCCGGCGCTACGCCGGCGAACTGGTCGGCCGTGATGTTACGGATACAGTTGCCCGAGGTCTGGATGCCGTGCATCTGCACAGCCGCGAGCTTGCGCAGGATTTCTGGCGTCTCTTCGAGCTGGATCCAGTTGTACTGGATGTTCGAGCGCGTCGAAAAGTGACCGTAGCCGCGGTCGTGCTCGCGCGCGATCTGGGCCAGCACGCGCATCTGGTCGCTGCGCAGGTTGCCGTACGGAATCGCGATGCGGTGCATGTACGCGTGACGCTGCATGTACAGGCCGTTCTGCAGGCGCAGCGGACGGAACTCCTCTTCGCTCAATTCGCCCGACAAGCGGCGGCGAACCTGATCGGCGTATTGCGCGACCCGCTCATCGACGATGGTCTGGTCGTACTGATCGTATTGGTACATTCGGGGACCCCAATTTTTGCGTGACACACGGCAGTCCGGTTCTGCCGCGCCCTAGATATCTCCATTTGTCAGTCCAGCCGAGTCAGGGTTTAGACCCATCTCTCATTTGCTTATGACAAATACAGATATCCATATTGAAAAAGATGGACAGATCGTAATAAACTCGCCTTATATTTCAAACGACTAAAAAATTCTTTTGATATGCGGAGAGGTTATATATGAACCTGCATCAATTCCGCTTCGTCCGCGAGGCTGTGCGGCAGAATTTCAACCTGACCGAAGCGGCCAAAGCACTGTTTACAAGCCAGCCGGGCGTCTCCAAGGCGATCATCGAGCTGGAAGACGAGCTGGGCGTCGAAATCTTCACACGACACGGCAAGCGCGTGCGCTCGCTGACCGAGCCGGGGCGCATCATTCTTCAGTCGGTTGAGAAGATTCTGCAGGAAGTGGAGAGCCTCAAGCGGGTCGGTAAAGATTACGCGGCCCAGGATCAGGGCAACCTGGTGATCGCCGCCACCCACACGCAGGCGCGCTACTCACTTCCGGCCGCAATCGCCGAATTCAAGAAGCGCTTCCCGAAAGTTCACCTTTCAATTCTGCAAGGCAGCCCGACCCAGGTGGCCGAAATGGTGATCCACGACCAGGCCGACCTCTGCATCGCCACCGAAGCGATCGCCAACTATAAGGAGCTGGTCTCGCTCCCCTGCTTCCAGTGGCACCACGTCGCCGTGATGCAACCGGATCATCCGCTGCTGGACCGCAAACTTTTGTCGCTGGATGATCTGACCCAATATCCGCTGATTACGTACGACAACGCGTTCGCCGGCCGCACCAAGATCAACGAAGCATTCCGCTTGCGCGGGTTGCATCCGGACATCGTGCTGGAGGCGATCGACGCCGACGTGATCAAGACCTACGTGGAACTGGGTCTGGGCGTCGGCATCATGGCTGATATCGCGTTCAACGCCGAGCGCGACCGCCATCTGCGCGCCATGCCGGTCGGCCACCTGTTCGGCAGCAATGTGACGCGGGTCGCGCTGAAACAGGGCGCCTATCTGCGCAGCTATGTGTATACGCTCGTCGAACTGCTGTCGCCGAGCATGAACCGCAAGCTGATCGAACAGGCGCTCAAAGGCGAACACGAAACCTACGAACTTTGAACTGACCACGCTTCCCGCTACGGAGACCCTTGATGACGTCGCATAAGAACAAACTTCGCGGCCTGGCCGCTCTCGGCGCGCTCTTGCTCGCTACCGCAGCACAGGCCGACATCAAGGTCGGCATCGACCTCTCGAGCACCGGCCCCGCGGCCGTGATCGGCATCACGAGCAAGAACGCGATGCTGATGTGGCCGGCCACGATCGCCGGCCAGAAAGCCGACTACATCTTCCTCGACGACGCTTCCGACCCGGGCAATGCGGTGCGCAACATCCGCAAGCTGATCAATGAGGACCATGTCGACGTGATCGTCGGCCCGAATATCACGCCGGCGGCAATGGCCGCGCTCGATCCGGTCGCGGAAAGCCAGACGCCGATGATCACGCTGATCGGCTCGGCGAGCGTGGTCGAACCGCAGGAAGGCAAGAAGGTGTGGGCCTACAAGATGGCGCAGACCGACAGCGCGATGGCCGACGTCATGACGCGCTACATGTCGAACCATAACGTGAAGACGGTGGGCTTCATCGGTTTCGCGGATGGTTACGGCGAGAGCTGGCTCAACGAGTTCAGCAAGTTCGCGGCCTTGCGGCATATCCAGCTCGTGGCGACGGAACGCTACAACCGCACCGACGCCAGCGTCACCGGCCAGATCCTCAAGCTGATGGCTGCGAAGCCCGACGCGATCCTGATCGCCGGCGCCGGCACCCCGACCGTGCTGCCGCAGCGCACGCTGATCGAACGCGGCTTCAAGGGCCCGATCTATCAGACGCACGGCATCGCCACGCCGGAGTTCATCAAGCTGGGCGGCAAGGACGTGGAAGGCACGCTGTTCCCGACGCAGCCGGTCGTGGTGGCGCGCACGTTGCCGGCCGATCATCCGGCGAAGAAGGCGGCGCTTGCGTTCACCAACGAATATGAAGCGAAGTATGGCCCGGGCAGCGTGACCCAATTTGCGGGCGATGCGGCGGGTGTGTACCCGCGTTTGCAGGATGCGGTTGCACGTGCGTTGAAGACGGCGCAGCCGGGCACGCCGGCTTTCCGCACGGCATTGCGTGACGAACTGGAGCACGCGCATGAACTGGTCGTGCCGAACGGTGTGGTCAATACGAGCCCGAAGGATCACGTTGGGCTGGATCAGCGCGCGAGCGTGATGGGCATCATCAAGAATGGCAAGTTCGTTTATTTGAGCCAGTGAGCGGGCTTGCCGTGCGCGCGCACCGTCCGAGCGGCGCGCGTGCGTCTACGGCCGATTCTGATGACCACGCTGGCGATGATCTTCGGCATGCTGCCGCTGGCGGCGGCGCTCGGTGAAGGTGGGGAACAACGCGGGCCGCTCGGGCAGACGGTGATCGGCGGCGTGATTACGTCGTCGATTCTGACGCTGGTGGTCGTGCCGGTGGTCTATACGATGCTGGAGGATTGGGCGGATTGGTTGCGGCGCAAGTTCGGACGCAAAGTGGACCCCGTAAAGGATCACGCCATAACGGATAAGACCGCGCGAAGTTGCTACAGTAGAAGTCTTTCCCCGACCAGCCGTCCCACATCATGCGCACCACCCGAGCCATCCACGCCGTCGAGCGGCTGAAAACCCGCAGCGGCAATCCGCAGTTCGCGGCGATCAGCCTGTCCGGCGGCCTGTTTTATCTGGTCGACAAATCGAGCGGCACGGACAAGAAAGTCTCCGACCCGCTAACCCTCGACGACTTCGTCAAGTTCGTAGACAGTTTCGGTCCGCCGAAGCCGCGCAAGGCAAGCAAACTCGACATTGCCTTCGAAGAGCAGATCAGGAAGAGCAAGGGCAGCTAGGCAGCGCCGCACCCCATTTGACGACCGAAGATATCCGCTCCATGACCAGGACAAGCGCCAGGTCCGTCAGCATTGCGCCGGACCACAATCAACCCACCCTGTCGAAGGGCCAGAAAGCGTTCAACACGCTGATCAAACAGATCGAAAAGCGGCGCGCGAGTTTGAGCGCGTGGGAGGAGTTCGCGCCGGCTTTCCAGCAAAAGTACGTGAATGAACTGCTGCCGCTAACGCAGAAGATGCAACATTTGCGTGCGCGGATGGCGCACCTTCTTGACGAGCAGAGCAATCAGAAACGTATCACGCAGACCGAACGGCGCACCCTTTCAGCGGTGATTGTCGATCTGGCGGCGAAGTGTCTCGGGGAAGAAGATAGCGACGAGTTGAAAGCGCTATACAACCGCCACAGCGGGTCCGACTACGACGAGGAAAGAGCGTCCGAGTTAGACGAAATGAAATCGATGCTGGAGACGGTATTAGGTGTCGAGCTAGACGACATCGACATGAACTCGCCCGATGAAGTTCTGGATCGCCTGCAGGCGCATATCGAACAGGACGACGCCGCGCAAGCGGCGAAACATCAGGCGCGCCAGGCGCAAAGCGCCCCGAAAAAGAAGACGGCGAAGCAAATGGCGGCCGAAACGCGCCGCGAGGAAGAAGAGGCCCAACTGAGCCGCTCGATTCGCGAGGTGTATCGTAAGCTGGCCAGCGCGTTGCATCCCGATCGCGAAAGCGATCCAGAGGAACGCAAACGGAAAACCGCGCTGATGCAACGGGTCAACGAGGCCTACAGCAAGAACAACCTGCTGCATTTGCTCGAGTTGCAGCTGGAACTGGAACACATCGATCAGAACGCGCTCGATAACCTGAGCGAAGACCGGCTCAAGCATTACAACAAGATACTAAAGGAGCAGGTAGGCGAACTCGACGACGAAATTATGTTTGTCGAAATGGCGTTCAAGGAACGCTACGGGCTCGACCCGATGGCTCCCATCACGCCGAAGAAGGTAATGCACGAACTGACAGCGGACGTTTTTATGCTGCAGGAACAGATCGAGTCGCTCGAGTACGATCTGGTGGAATTCCAGGACCTCGGCACGCTCAAGGCCTGGTTGAAAATCAGGCGGCGTTGGAATTGAAAGGCTCCCTTCGCTGCCCGGCGTGCGCGTCACGTATCCAAGGTCAGGCGGGTTTTATCTCCCGCCACTGACCGTCCGCCGCGCTGCTCGCCAGCACTGCATCGATAAACCGCAGGCCCGCCACCCCGTCATCCACCGTTGTGAGCAACAGGCTTTCAGCGGGCAACGGTTGACCTGCATTCAACGCTTCGATCTGTAACGCCGCATCCTTGTACAACTGCGCGAACGCTTCCAGATAACCCTCAGGATGCCCCTGTGGCACACGCGTCGCATGCGCCGCGATCGGACTTTTCACCCGTCCGCGCGTCAGTCGCTCAGCCGACCCACCGAGCGGCGTGAACCACAATTCGTTCGGATTCTCCTGATCGAAGGCGAGACTCGCTTTCGTCCCATACACCCGCAGACGCAGCGCATTCTCCGCGCCGCTTGCCACCTGACTTGCCAACAGCATGCCGCGCGCGCCGTTCGGATACCGCAGCATCGCCTGCACGTGGTCGTCGATACGGCGTCCCGGCACGAAGGTGTGCAACTCTGCCGATAGTGACGACGGCGCCATCCCCGTGATGAAGGCAGCGAGGTGATAGGCATGCGTGCCGATATCGCCAAGACAACCGGCAGGACCCGCCAGCGACGGATCCGTGCGCCAGCCCGCCTGCTTGTTCGTCCCGCTCGTTTCTATCGGTTCAGCCAGCCAGTCCTGCGCGTATTCGACTTGCACCACGCGTATTTCGCCGAGCTCACCTCGCTCGACGAGCTCGCGAGCATGGCGCACCAGCGGATAACCGGAATACGTATGCGTCAGCGCGAACAACCTGTTCTTCTCGCGTGCGAGCTTCGCGAGTGCCTCGCCTTCCGCCAACGAAATCGCCAGCGGTTTGTCGCACACCACATGAATGCCCGCTTCGAGAAAAGCCGTCGCCACTGGCGCATGCAGATGATTCGGCGTGACGATCGCGACTGCGTCAATACCGTCGTCGCGAGCGGCTTCGGCTCGCGCCATCTCGCGCCAGTCTGAATAGCTGCGCGCGATGCCGGCCTCAGCGGCGCTCACTTGCGCGCGCTGCGGATCGGACGACAACGCGCCCGCTACCAGTTCGAATCGGTCGTCGAGCCGCGCCGCGATTCGATGCACTGCGCCAATAAATGCGCCCTGCCCGCCGCCGACCATGCCGAGCCTGAGTCTTCTTTGTGCCATCACACTCACTCCTTCGCGATCTGCTTCGGCCGCTTCACGGTTAGCTCGCAGCCAACTCACCGTCAAATGCCTAGCACGCGTTTTAGCTGTGCGGCATCCACGCCACTGCCCGCGAAATCATCGAACGCATGATCAGCCACACGAATGATGTGCCGGCGAATGAACTCCGCGCCTTCCCGCGCGCCGTCCTGGGGATGCTTCAGCGCACACTCCCATTCCAGCACCGCCCAGCCGGGAAAATCGTATTGCGCCATCTTCGAGAAGATCGCGCCGAAATCGATCTGCCCGTCGCCAAGCGATCGGAAACGCCCCGCGCGTTCGACCCAGCCGCTATAGCCGCCATACACGCCTTGCTTGCCACTCGGACGAAACTCCGCGTCTTTCACATGGAACGCCCTGATGCGCTCGTGATAGATGTCGATAAAGGCGAGGTAGTCGAGTTGCTGCAAAACGAAATGGCTCGGGTCGTAGAGGATGTTCGCGCGTGGGTGTTGCTTCACGGCGTCGAAAAAGCGCTCGAAGGTCACGCCGTCGTGCAGGTCCTCGCCCGGATGCAGTTCGTAACACACGTCCACACCCGCTTCGTCGAACGCATCGAGAATCGGCGTCCAGCGGCGCGCGAGTTCCTCGAACGCCGCTTCTATCAAACCTGCTGGACGCTGCGGCCATGGGTACAGATACGGCCACGCCAGTGCGCCGGAAAACGACACGTGCGCATTGAGACCTAAGCGCTGCGAAGCCTTCGCTGCGAGCTTCATCTGCTCGACTGCCCACTGCGTACGCGCAGCAGGATCGCCGCGCACATGCTGCGCGGCAAAGCCGTCGAACAACACGTCATACGCAGGATGCACGGCCACCAGCTGCCCTTGCAGATGCGTCGACAGTTCAGTGATCGTCACGCCCGCATCTTCCGCGACCTCGCGCAGCTCGTCGCAATACGCCTGACTCGCCGCCGCCTGCTCAAGGTCGATCAGACGCGTATCGCACGGCACCTGGATCCCCTTGAAGCCGAGACTCGCGGCCCAGCCCGCCAGATGCGCGAAGTTGTCGAACGGCACCTCGTCGCCCATGAATTGAGCGAGAAAGATCGCCGGCCCTTTGATGGTTTTCATCGTACGGCTCCTCGAACTGTGGCGCGCCTGTCACGCCTCTACGACAGAGAGATGGCAAGCGCGCGCCGGATGCCCAGGATCAGAACGGCGAGTCCGGAAAATAAAACTGCTGCGCGTTCTCCTTCGTGATCAACACCGACGGGATGATCGTGGTGGGCGGCAGTTTGTCGCCCTTCAGACGCGCTTCGGCCGTGAGCTTGATCGCGTCGTAGATGAATTTCGGCGAGTACGACACGTCCGCCTTGATCATCGGTGCGCCGTCCATCACGTTCTTCACCATGCCCTTCGAACCCGCGCCGCCGAACACGATCTTGATGTCGGTACGCTTCGCTTGCTCGATCGCCTTGAGGACGCCAACGGCCATGTCGTCATCCGCCGCCCAGACCGCGTCGATGTGCTTAAAGCGTGTGAGGTAGTCCTGCATCACCTTGAAGGCGTCGTCGCGATTCCAGTTCGCGTATTTGCCGTCGAGGATCTTGATGTTCGGATATGCCTTCAGCACGCCCGTAAACGCGGTCCATCGTTCGTTGTCGAGCGTCGTCGGAATGCCACGCAGCGCGACGATGTCGCCCTTGCCGTCGAGCGCTTTCGCCAGATACTCGGCGGGAATCTTGCCGAACGCAGTGTTGTCACCCGCAACATACGCATCCTGTGCGCTGGTATCCGTCAGGCCGCGATCGACTACCGTTACGTACACGCCCTTCTTCTTCACCTGAGCCACCGGCTGCGTGAGCGAGGCCGATTCGAACGGAAAAATCACCAGCGCGTTGATCTTGTTCACCGTCACCAGATCCTGCAACTGATTCGCCTGCTCGGGCGCGCCGGCCGCAGTCTTCACGATCACCTTGAGATCAGGATGCGCTTTCTCCAGGTCGGTTTTCGCCTTGTTCGCCCACCAGACGATGCCGCCCGTAAAGCCGTGGTCGGCTGTCGGAATCGCGACGCCCAGCGTGACTTTCTCATCGGCACGCGCGACGCCTGCCGTGCCCAATATCCCCAACGCCAACATGCCGGCGCCGACCGCTCGAATGATTTGCTTCATGGTTGTGTCTCCTATGTCGATCCATGCCACATAGCTGCGTTATGAGGCGTTCATGCGCCCCGATTCTCAAACTTGCCGCTGTATCCCTTGAAGCTCAACGCCCACCACCTACCGCCGTCCGCGCTGCACAAACGCGACGAAGATAATCACGACGCCCTGCACCGCCGCGTTCAGATACACGCTAATGATGCTGGTCAGATTCAGAATATTGGCGATCACCGAAAGCAGGATCGCGCCGATCACGGTGCCGACCACGCGCCCTTCGCCACCCTTCAGCGCAGTGCCGCCCACCACCACCGACGCAATCGCTTCGAGCTCCCACAGCAAACCCGTGGTCGGCGTAGCCGAACCGAGCCGCGGTACATACAGCACCGTCGCGACGCCAACGCAGATACCGAGCAGCACGTACGTCACGATCTTCACGGTATCGACGCGAATCGCCGCGTAGCGCGCAACCTGTTCGTTCGAGCCGATCGCCTGCACGTGGCGGCCGAACGCCGTGCGATTTAGGATCAACGCGCCACCCGCCGCAACGACCAGGAACACCCAGATCGGTACCGGCACGCCAAACAGACTCGCGTAGTAAACGGGTCCGTATAGATCGGACAACGAGTTATCCAACGTCAGCGCGCCGCCATCCGCGAGCCACGTCAACACCGCGCGAAAAATGCCTAACGTACCCAACGTAACGATGAACGGCTCGATGCGTCCTTTGGTAATCAGCAGGCCGTGCGCGCAGCCGAACAAACCACCGAGCACCAGCGCGAGCACAATGCCAAGCGTCACAATCAGCAAAGGCGCGAACGTATGGCCGCCGACACCCGCAGCGAGTCCGTTCATCAGCCAGATCATGCTGCCCGCGATCAGCGCCGCCATCGACCCGACCGACAGATCGATACCGCCCGAAATGATCACGAAGGTCATGCCGACCGCGATGATGCCGATGAACGACGTGCGTGTGAGCACGTTCATCATGTTGTCGAGCGTCGCGAAATCGCGATTGAGCAGCGTGCCGACGATGCACAGCAGGATCAGCCCAACGAGCGGCCCGAGCGCATACAGACGATGCGCGAAGCGCAACGCGCGGCCGGATTGGACGGCTTCAGTGGGTGCCGGTCGCATGGGCGATCAACTCCTCTTCGGTCAGATGTTCGAGCGTAAGCGTGGTTTGCAGGCGTCCCGCACGCATCACGGCTACGCGATGGCACAAACCAATCAGCTCGATCAGTTCGGATGAAATGACGATCACCGCGCGGCCCTGCGCGGCGAGACGATGGATCAGGAAATAGATGTCGCGTTTCGCGCCGACATCGACGCCGCGAGTCGGTTCGTCGAGCACGATTACGTTCGGATCGGGTTGCAGGAACTTGGCGAGCGCGAGCTTCTGCTGATTGCCGCCGGAGAGCATGCGCGCGCGGCTCGACAGATCACCGGTGCGAATGCCGAAGTCGTGCACGGCCTGGGTCAAGGCCGCGCGCCCCGCTTTCATATCGAGCAAGGGATGTGCGTAGCGTTCGAGCGTCATCAGCGTGACGTTGTCCTGCAGGCTTAGATTCACATGCAGGCCTTTGCCTTTGCGGTCTTCGCTCAGATACGTAATACCGTGGTGCATGGCGTCGCGCGGGCTCTTCAGATCGGCGCGGCGGCCGGCGATCTCGATGCGACCCGCCGTGCGTTTGCGCAGGCCGATGAGCGCTTCGAATGCTTCGGTACGGCCTGCTCCGACCAGGCCGGCAAAGCCCAGCACTTCGCCGGCGCGCACGTCGAAGCTCAGGTCTTCGACCCAGTCCGGTACAGCAAGGCCCTCTACCTTTAACGCGATCGGCGCGTCGGCAGGCACGGTGATCTTGTCTGGGAACATATCGGACACGTCGCGCCCGACCATCAGATTCGCCATCTGCTGCCGCGCGAGTGCCGCCGTTTCGCTGCGCGCGACGAAGCGGCCGTCGCGCATCACGATCACTTCGTCCGTGATGCGTTCGACTTCGTCGAGCTTGTGCGAGATGTAGACAATAGTCACGCCGTCGGCTTTCAGCTTCGCCATCAGTGTGAAGAGGCGTTCGGTTTCAGCCGGCGTGAGCGTGGCAGTCGGTTCGTCCATGATGAGCAAACGCGCGCGCCGCGACAGCGCTTTTGCGATCTCCACCATCTGCTTTTCCGCGACGATCAACTCGCGCACTTTCGTATCCGGTGCTTTCTCGAGGCCGACCTGCGCCAGAAAACGCGCGGCCTCAGCACGCATTGCAGCGTCGTCGACGAACCAGCCGCGCTTTTTTTCATGGCCGAGATACATGTTTTGCGCGATCGTCAGATGCTCGGCGAGATTGAACTCCTGGTGAATCAGCACGATGCCGGCCGCTTCCGCATCGCGCGAACCGACGAACTGCTGCGCGTGGCCGTCGACCAGCAAGGTGCCCGAGGTCGCCGTTTCGTAGCCGGCGAGGATTTTCATCAGCGTCGACTTGCCCGCGCCGTTCTCGCCGAGCAAACCGTAGATACGGCCCGGCGCCAGGTCAAAGCTCACCCCGTGCAGCACACGCACTGGCCCGAAGTCTTTGCGGATATCGTCGAAACGAATGGCGAGGCTCATGGCTTATGCGCTCCTGCGGATCACGAGCCGATGCGGCAGCAGCACGCCCGGCACGTTCGCTAACGGATTCGCGAGCCGTTGCAGCAGGAGGCGCGCGGCGGTTTCGCCGAGTTCGCGCATCGGCTGGGCGATGGTGGTCAGCGGCGGATCGACTTGCGCGGCGAGCGAGATATCGTCGAAGCCGACCACCGCGACATCGTCCGGCACACGCTTGCCGACGCTGCGCAAGCCGTGGATCACGCCGATCGCCAGCGTGTCGGAGACGGCGAAGATCGCGCTCGGCGCGTGAGGCTGCTGCATCAGCAAGGCCGCGGCCGATGCGCCCGCCTCGTAGTCAAGACTGTTCAGGTTCATGCGCCAACGCTCGTCCGGCGTGATGCCCGCTTCGGTCAACGCGTCCAGATAGCCTTGCTGACGCTGCCGCGCGTACAGATAGTCGACATCCGAATTGATGAGGCCGATGCGCCGGTGGCCACGCGCGAGCAGATGCCGCACTGCGTCGCCCGCCGCCCGGTAGTTGTCGATGCCGACGTACGGCACGCCCATCGCCGGATCGAACTCGCAGCATGCGACCCACGGCAGCGCACTGGATGCCTCGCCGAGCGCCTGCTGGATGGTGGCGGGATCGAGGCAGATCGCGCCGTCCGCGCGGCGGCGGCGCAGCAGATCGAAGTAGCTGCGCTCGCGTCCCGGATCGGCGCCCGTGTCGCAGAGCAGCATGAAATAGCCGTGCTGACGCGCGACGCTGTCGATGCCGCGCACGATCTCCGCGTAGAAGGGGTTGCCGACGTCGGGCACCATCGTCAGCAGCAGGCGGCTTTCGGCGGTGCGCAGGTTGCGCGCGAGTTCGTTGACGCGATAGCCGCTGGCGTCGACCGCCGCCAATACCTTGTCGCGCGTGGCGGGCCGCACGTTCTCGTGGCCGTTCAGCACGCGCGACACCGTCGCTACCGAGACCCCCGCCTGCTCCGCCACCTGAGCAATCGAAAGGCCCTCGGCCGGACGCGGCCGCTGAGTCTCAGGCTGCGGGCGCGCTTTCGCCGACGACGACGTCGCGGGGACCACCTTGGACACCGGCTTGGGCAAGTGGATTCGCCTCGAAAATGTAATCGATTACATTTTTGAGCGATGGACGACGGAATCGCAAGGACGGAACGCTAGGGATTAACACGGGGTCGGGCAGACATGGCGAGAGCCCGCCCAGGGTTCGGCCCGGCGGCGCACTGCCCGCGACGGCGTGGATTCGCGCCGCCATTTGGTACAATCCCGCAGTTACCCTGCCGTGGCCTGCGTACCAGGCCGTACCCCGGAGTCGCACCCCGAGGCCGCCGGTCAGGGCAAAGAATCGCAAACTCGCCAAACCACACTGCCGAATCCACCATGAACATCGAGCAAGCGCGTTTCAACATGATCGAACAGCAGATCCGCCCCTGGGAAGTGCTCGACCAGGACGTGCTGAATCTGCTCTCGATCGTCAAGCGTGAAAACTTCGTCCCAACCGTCTACCGCGATCTGGCCTTCGTCGACTTCGAAGTGCCGCTGCCGGCCGGCCAGCACATGCTGGCGCCGCGCGTCGAAGCGCGCGTGCTGCAGGAACTGGCGGTGAAGAAACACGAAAGCGTGCTCGAAATCGGCGCGGGCTCGGGTTACATGGCCGCCCTGCTCGCGCATCGCGCGCAGCACGTGCTGACGGTCGACATCGAACCGGAACTGGCTGAGTTGGCGAAGAACAACCTCATCGCCAACGGCGTGCTGAACGCCGAAGTCGTCACGGGCGACGCCTCGCGCGGCTGGGCCAACGCCGCACCATACGACGTGATCTGCGTATCGGGCGGCCTGCCGGTGTTGCCGCAGGAAATCCTCGAACATCTGAAGGTCGGTGGCCGCCTGGCGGCGTTCGTTGGCACCGCGCCGGTCATGAAGGCGCAAGTCATCACGCGTATCGACGAGAAGCAGTACCGCATTGCCGACGTGTTCGAAACCTATGTCGAGCCGTTGATCAATGCCGTGCAGCCGCCGCGCTTCAAGTTTTAATTCGCACGTTTTTCCGGACGGCCGGCACGCCGCCGTCCTCAGAACTGGATGTCCTGCTGATGCAAAATCTGACCGCTCCCGCGCTCGCCGAATGGCTCGCCGATCAATCGCGCCCCGCACCCCTGCTGCTCGACGTGCGCGAACCGTGGGAAATCCAGACGGCGTCGATCGCCGGCGCCGTGTCGATCCCGATGCGTGAGATTCCCGCGCGCAGCGAAGAGCTCGACGACGACGTGCAAATCGTCTGCGTATGCCATCACGGCGCGCGCAGCGCCCAGGTCGCGATGTTCCTCGAATCGCGCGGCCACACCAACGTCTTCAATCTGCAAGGCGGGATCGACGCGTGGTCGCGTCAGGTCGATCCGACCGTTCCCACCTATTGATCGCACGGTCGCGATGATCCGTCGGCGGGTGCCGGTCCACGCGGCCGCTCTGGCGCTTCATTGCGCGGCTCTCGCGTTTCTCCCGGTTTCCTCACACGCCGTCGGTTTCTCCCAGCTTTACGACGAAGCACTCTCGAGCGACGCGCAGTTGCAAAGCGCGCGTGCGGCGCTTGCCGCCAATAGCGAAGAATTGCCACTGGCTCGCGCCAAACTGCTGCCGCAAGTCTCCGCGTCGCTCACCGCGAATCGCCAGAACACCGATTTCGGCGGCGGCTTTCCTGCCTCGTACGGCAATAGCAACGGCTACACGATTTCGCTCACGCAGCCGCTGATTCACGTCGATAGCTGGTACGGCTAAGCGCAGGGCAAGCTCGCGGTGGATTCGGCGCAGGCCTCGTTTGCACAGGCGCGGCAGGATCTGATCGTGCGGCTTGGTCAGGCTTATTTCGACTCGCTCGCCTCACAGGACAGCCTCGCCATTGTGCGTTCGCAGAAGGCGTCGATCGCCCAGCAGCTCGAATCGGCCAAGCATTCATTCGAAGTCGGTAACACGACGATCACCGATACCAACGAAGCCCAGGCTAAATACGATCAGGCGATTTCGCAGGAAATTGCCGCGCAGAACGATCTCGCGGTGAAGCTCGCCACGTTGCAGCAGATTGTCGGGCATCCGGTCGAGCGCGTGGATGGTCTCGCCGTCGGCGCGCCGCTGCCGCCGCCGGTGCCCGCCGATATCAATCTGTGGGTCGACGCGGCCACCGACGCGAATTACCAGGTCGTACTGAAGCAGATCGCGCTGGATAGCGCACAGCGCGAAACGTCGTAGGCCAAGGCCGGCCATCTGCCGACCGTAGACCTGGTGGCGAGCCGCTCGCGCAGCAGTCTCGGTGCGGCTGGTGCGGGTAACTCTGGCGGCAATTTCGGTGGTGGCTTTGGAAGCGGTGCGAATACGCCCTCGCCCGGTACGCCGGCGCTCGCCGCGGAACTGGGCAACCCGGGGTCCACTTACACGAACAGCACGATCAGCGTGCAGCTCACGATTCCGATCTTTGCGGGGGGCGCGACGCAAAGCCGTGTGCGTCAGACGCGCGCGCTCGAAGACCAGGCTGCTGCCGATCTCGATACGACTCGGCGCAATGCGGCGCTATCGGCGCGGCAAGCGTTTCTCGGTGTGGTGAGCGGGCTCGCACAAGTGCGCGCGCTGCAACCGCTCCCATCGGAGCGGCCGCATTGCTGGTGCCCTTGGCCATCGTCAGCAGATCCGGCGTCACACCGAAATACTGCGCAGCGAACGGCGTACCCAAACGCCCCCAGCCGGTAATCACTTCATCGAAGATCAGCAGGATCCCGTGCTTGTCGCAAATCTCACGCAACCGTTGCAAATACCCTTGCGGCGGAATCAGTACCCCGGTCGACCCAGCCACTGGCTCAACAATCACCGCAGCAATCGTCGACGCATCGTGCAACGTAACGAGCCGCTCCAGTTCATCGGCAAGATGCGCACGCCACACCGGTTGTCCTTTCGAAAACGCCGCCTCCTTGATATTCAGCGTATGCGGCAAATGATCGACAGCAGGCAACAGGCCGCCCGAAAACGCCTTGCAGTTCGGCGCAATCCCCCCACCGAAATCCCGCCGAATCCCACGCCGTGATACCCACTAGACCGGGTGCGCTACCCTTCTCCACGCGACCGGTGATAAGCCAACGCATTCTTCAGCGCAGTATCCAGCGCCTCCGAACCCGAGTTCACAAAGAAGATGTGCTTCAGATCCCCAGGCGTATGCCGCGCGATTTTTGTCGCGGCTTCAAAAGCCTTCGGATGCCTCATCTGAAACGTCGGAGCGAAATCCATCTCCGCCGCCTGCGCCTGCACTGCCGCCACGATCTCGTCCCGGCAGTGCCCCGCATTGACGCGCCACAGCCCGGCGGTGCCGTCGAGAATGCGCCGGCCATCGATTGACGTGTAGTACATCCCCTTCGCGCTCTCCAGCAGACGCGGCGCGCTTTTGAACTGCCGGTTCGCCGTAAAGGGCATCCAGAACGCAGACATATCGGGCGTATTGACGCTGGCGCGCTCATTCATGTCGTGTCTCCTCGCGTGGCTGGTCTTTCAGTCCAGGCAGAGCGCGGCGCTTGCACAAAGGGGCAGCGACCGTGCACCGCCGACGCCCGCTGGCCGACGGATACGCTTCGTTGCGGCGCGGCACGCACCTGAACGAGGCGCACGCCCTGCTCCTGCACCAATTTTGCGCCGCGTTGCGCATAACTTAGGCGGCGCACCACCGAGTCGCAGCACGCGATCTGTGGACTTCAAGTCGAAATTACTGCATGGCATGTGCCTTGCAGTACACAAGCGGCAAGTCATGCAGGATAAGCCCTGCTGGCTGAAATCGACGCCCATAAACATTCACCATCAATGGCAAGGGGAAATACATGAAACGTCGTAGTCTGTTGAAGTTCGGCTCCATGTCGGGCGCATTGGCGCTTGCAGGTCAGGTTCCGTTTGCTCAGGCGCAATCGGGCAGCGGTCCGATTAAAGTAGGCGTTCTACATTCCCTCTCCGGCACGATGGCGATCTCGGAAACATCGCTCAAAGACACCGCGCTGATGACCATCGCGGACATCAACAGGAATGGCGGCGTCATGGGCCGCCAACTGCAACCAGTGGTTGTGGACCCGGCATCGAACTGGCCGCTGTTTGCCGAAAAAGCGCGTCAGCTGATCACCCAGGAAAAGTGCGCCGTCGTGTTCGGTTGCTGGACGTCGGTGTCGCGCAAGTCGGTGCTGCCGGTGTTCGAAGAACTGAACGGGCTGCTGTTCTACCCGGTGCAGTACGAAGGCGAAGAGATGTCGCGCAACGTGTTCTACACGGGCGCCGCGCCGAATCAGCAAGCAATTCCGGCAACCGAATACCTGATGAGCACGGAAGGCGGCGGCGCCAAGCGCTTCTTCCTGCTGGGCACCGACTATGTGTACCCCCGCACGACCAACAAGATCCTGCGCGCGTTCCTCAAGTCGAAAGGCGTGCAGGAAGCCGATATCCAGGAGGTCTACACGCCGTTCGGCCACAGCGACTATCAGACCATCGTCGCGAACATCAAGACGTTCTCGCAGGGCGGCAAGACCGCGGTGATCTCGACCGTCAACGGCGACTCGAACGTGCCGTTCTACAAGGAACTCGGCAACCAGGGGCTAAAGGCGTCTGACGTGCCGGTGGTCGCATTCTCGGTCGGCGAAGAAGAACTGCGCGGCATCGATACGAAGCCGCTGGTCGGCAATCTCGCGGCATGGAACTACTTCATGTCGCTGCGCAATCCGGCCAACGAGAAGTTCAAGAAGCAATGGGCTGCCTGGGTCAAGGACAACAACCTGCCGGGCGGCACCAAGCGCGTGACCAATGACCCGATGGAAGCGACTTTCGTCGGCATCCATATGTGGAAGCAGGCCGTCGAAAAAGCGAAGAGCACGGACGTGGACAAGGTGCGTGTGGCGATGGTCGGCCAGACGTTTGCGGCGCCGTCGGGCTTCACGCTCGAAATGGACGGCAATCACCATCTGCACAAGCCGGTGATGATCGGCGAAGTGCGTGCCGACGGCCAGTTCAACGTGGTGTGGCGTACCAAGACCGCGGTTCGCGCGCAGCCGTGGAGCCCGTTCATCGCCGGCAATTCGAGCAAGCCGGATGTGGTCAGTTCGATTCCCGCATTCCTGAAGCGCTCGCGGGTCGCCTGAACCTGGGCAGAGCCGGGGCTGAATTGCTGCTCTGCCCGACAGGACGCTGCAAGACGCATGACAACGGCGTGGCACCGGTGCATCACCTCGATGCCGCGCCGCCTCGCCGGTTTTTCTTCAAAGGCCATCATGGCGTTTTCATTTCCGAAATTCGCACGACGCAGCATCGGCGGCCTCGCGCTCGCGCTTATCGTTAGCGCGCCGCTTGCCGCCTTCGCGCTCACTCCGGCCGATGTCGCGCCGCTCGCCGGTGACGACTTCGATGCAAAATCCGCGGCAATCGACAAACTGATTGCCAACCACGACAAAGAATCACTCGCGGTGCTTAAAGCCCTCTCCGAGGACAGCGCACTCGCCACCGATTCCGGCGCGGTGCTGCTGCAAGACGGCGACACGGCACGCGATGTTATCACCGGTAAAACGGTCGCCGCGGGCGACGCGCAACCGGTCACCCTGAACAACTTACTGCGCTCGAAAGTGGCGGGCGCACTCTCGGGTCTGCAACTCGATTCACCCGATGCCGCCACGCGCGACGCCGCCATCACCGCATTGCTGCAAAACCCAGACCCGTCGATCAAACCGCTGGTTGATGCGGCGCGTGCAAAAGAAACCGACCCGGCACTGAAGAAGCGTCTCGACACGTTGTGGGCGATGACCGCGTTGCACGACGCCGACCCGGCCAAGCGGCTCGAAGCCGTGCAACTGGTCGCCGCGCGGCACGATCTCGACATGAACGAACTGCTGCGCCCGCTCGTCGCGAAGAAACCGGACGGCACCTTCAACGAAGCGGACGATCGCGTGCGCTCCGCCGCGCAAAGCGGCATCGATGAACTCGATTCGATCCAGCGCCGCAGCCAGATCGCCGGCACACTGTTCGCGGGCTTGTCGCTTGGCAGCGTGCTGCTGCTCGCTGCATTGGGCCTCGCGATCACGTATGGCTTGATTGGCGTCATCAACATGGCGCACGGCGAATTCCTGATGATCGGCGCGTACGCGACCTACGTCGTGCAGAACCTGTTCCAGCGCTTTGCGCCCGGTGCGTTCGACTGGTATCCGCTGCTGGCCGTGCCGGCGTCATTCGCCGCAGCCGGACTGGTCGGCATCGTGCTCGAACGGCTGGTGTTGAAGCATCTGTACGGCCGTCCGCTCGAGACCCTGCTGACCACCTTTGGCGTCAGCCTGATTCTGATTCAGGCGACACGTATGGTGTTCGGCGCGCAGAACGTCCAGGTGATCAACCCCGCATGGATGAGCGGCGGCGTAACCGTGCTGCCCAATCTGATTCTGCCGTACAACCGGCTGGCGATTCTGGCGTTTTCGCTGATCGTCGTCGGGATTGCATGGGCTGTCCTGACTAAAACCCGGCTGGGTCTGTTCGTGCGAGCCGTCACACAAAACCGGCGAATGGCAGCATGCGTCGGCGTAAAAACCGCGCGTGTCGATTCGTATGCGTTCGCGTTTGGCGCAGGCATTGCCGGCTTGGGTGGCTGTGCGCTGTCGCAGATCGGCAATGTGGGCCCGGATCTCGGCCAGAGCTACATCATCGATTCGTTCATGGCCGTGGTGCTTGGCGGTGTCGGCCAACTCGCCGGCACGGTGATCGGCGGCTTCGGTCTCGGGTTGATCAGCAAGGCGATCGAGCCGTTCTGGGGCGCGGTTCTCGCCAAGATCGCGGTGCTCGTGCTGATCGTGCTGTTCATCCAGAAGCGTCCGCAGGGTATGTTCGCCCTCAAGGGCCGTAGCGCGGAGGCATGAGATGACATCGGCTACCTCTTCGGCTCACGTCGGTTCAGCGAGCAGTGGCGCTTCTGCCGGACGCGAGGCGCAGTCCGGCTTCGCGCTCGGCTTGCCGCCGCGTCCTGCATTGCTGTCACGCCGCGCGTGGCTCGCGCTGATCGCACTGATCATCGTGTTCGGTCTCGGCGTGCCGTTCGCGACGCTGGTGGTCCCGGAAACGAGCGCGTTCCATCTGTCCGCGTACGCGATGACGATCACCGGCAAGTTCATGTGCTACGCGATCGCCGCGCTGGCACTCGATCTCGTGTGGGGCTACTGCGGCATCCTGAGTCTCGGACACGCGCTGTTCTTTGCGTTGGGCGGTTACGCGATTGGCATGTACCTGATGCGTTCGATCGGCCACGAAGGCAAATACGGCAGCGACCTGCCCGACTTCATGGTGTTTCTCGACTGGCACCAACTGCCGTGGTACTGGCAAGGCACGCAGCATCTCGGCTACGCGCTGCTGCTGGTGGTGCTGGTGCCGGCGGTGGTCGCGTGGGTGTTCGGCTTCTTCACGTTCCGTTCGCGGGTGAAAGGCGTGTACCTGTCGATCATCACGCAGGCGATGACGTTTGCCGCCATGCTGCTGTTCTACCGCAACGAAACGGGATTCGGCGGCAACAACGGCTTTACCGACTTCAAGCGTATCGGTGGTTTTCCGATTACGCATCCGGGCACGCGCACTGCCCTCCTGCTGATCACGTTTGCGGTGTTAATCCTGGCCTTCATCGGCGCGCGGGCAATCGTCACCTCGAAGCTCGGCCGCGTGGTCACCGCGGTACGTGACGGCGAAACGCGTTTGATGTTCCTCGGCTACAGCCCACTCGCGTACAAGCTGTTCGTGTGGACCGTCTCCGCCATTTTGTGCGGGGTTGCTGGCGCATTGTATGTGCCGCAGGTCGGCATCATCAACCCGGGCGAGATGTCGCCGGGCAACTCGATCGAGATGGCGATCTGGGTTGCGGTGGGTGGACGCGGCACGTTGATCGGACCGATCATCGGCGCGTTCGCGGTGAACGGCGCGAAGAGCTTTTTTACGGCGAACTTCCCTGAATACTGGCTGTTCTTTCTTGGGCTGATTTTCGTGCTGGTCCCGCTGCTGTTGCCCAGCGGCATCATGGGGTTGATCGAAATGGTGACGCGCAAGAGGGATCGCGTATGAACGAAAACCCGATGGTCCCTGATCTTGCATTACCTGAAGAGCCTGCTGAACGGTCGTTAAGCGGTGTCGCGAGCATGGGGCACGCGGTGGTGCCGGGCGAGATCGATATTTCACACGGAACGATTCTTTACCTTGAAGACGTGACCGTGAGTTTCGATGGGTTTCGCGCATTGAATGCGCTGACTTTATCGATCAACGCGGGAGAGTTGCGTTGCATCATCGGACCGAATGGCGCCGGCAAGACGACGATGATGGATGTCATCACCGGGAAGACCGAACCGGATTCTGGCAAGGTTTTTCTGGGGCAGTCGATTGATCTGACGCGGATGAATGAGCCTTCTATTGCGCGCGCCGGGATTGGGCGCAAGTTTCAGAAACCTACTGTTTTTGAACAGCATCCTGTGTGGGAAAACCTTGAGTTGGCTATGAAGGCTGACAAGGGATGGTGGGCTTCGTTGCGTGCGCGACTGGATCGTGAGGCGCAAGCGCGGATTGAAGAGACGTTGTCTTTGATTGGCTTGGAGAGCGAAGCGCGGCGGCTTGCCGGTGAGTTGTCGCATGGACAGAAACAGCGGCTCGAGATCGGGATGTTGCTGATGCAGCAACCGGCGCTTCTGTTGCTCGACGAGCCTGCCGCGGGCATGACCGACGACGAGACCATGCAATTGGCCGAGCTGCTCAATCACTTGCGTGGGAGTTGCTCGATGATGGTTGTCGAACACGACATGGAGTTTGTCGCGGCGCTATCGGGTGAGAAGGGGAAGGTCACGGTGATGGCCGAAGGGCGAGTGCTCGCCCACGGCACGCTTGATGAGGTGAAGAGAGATGAGACGGTGATCGAGTCTTATCTCGGGCGGTAATGGCCGCAATCAAACCACGGCCGCAACAAGCCACCAGAATTCAAGGATCGACCGACATGCTAGAAGTGGAAAACCTCAACCAGTACTACGGCGGCAGCCACATTCTTCGTGATGTGAAACTCACCGTGCCCGACGGCAAGCTCACTGTCCTACTGGGTCGCAACGGCGTGGGCAAGACAACCTTGCTTCGATGCCTGATGGGTGTCGTCCAGACCAAGAGCGGCTCGATCGCCTGGCGCGGCGCACCGATCACCAAGCTGCCGACTTACTCGCGTGTAGAAAAAGGCCTCGCCTACGTCCCGCAAGGCCGCGACATCTTCCCGAGGCTGACCGTCGAAGAAAATCTGCTGGTCGGCGCTGCCAGCAAAAAAGCCCCGAAGAAAATCCCGGACCGTATCTACGAACTCTTCCCCGTCCTGAAGGACATGCGCAGCCGCCGCGGTGGCGACCTCTCCGGCGGTCAACAGCAACAGCTCGCGATCGGCCGAGCGTTGATGAGCGATCCGCAATTGCTGATCCTCGATGAACCCACCGAAGGTATCCAGCCCTCGATCATTCAGGACATTGGCCGCACGCTGCGTCAGCTGGTCGAAGAAATGGGCATGACCGTGCTGCTCGTCGAACAGTATTACGACTTCGCCAAGGAAATCGCTGATCGGTATTGGGTGATGAGCCGCGGGGAAATCGTCGCGGGCGGTGAAGGCGCGAACATGGATACCGATGGCGTACGTGCACTGATCGCCGTCTGAGCGGAACAAGCAGCGCAAACCGCACAATCAGCACGGCGTGCTATTCTCGCCGCATCCTGTGGCAACGCGGCTCGTCGTTGCCTAACGCGTGCGGGCACGCTGCGCATTGACGCGTCTGTTGCCGCGTCTGTTGCCGCGTCCGTTACTGTGCCCAATACGCGCCCAGCCGCTCATTCATTCGCAAGTCCGCTCGCATGTCGCTTCACGAAAACCACGCTGCACTCGCCACCGCGCAACCCAGTGCGCACTCACAATGGCGCGCGCGCCTCGAACTCGGCTTCGTCAAAGACGGCGAACGGACCACCCTCAAGCATCGGCTGCATGATGGGCCGTTACGCGTGCAACGGCCGCTCTATCCGGAAGGCCATGCGATCTGCCACGCAGTAATCGTGCATCCGCCGGGCGGGATCGCGGGCGGCGATCAACTCGATATCGACGTGGATGTCGGCGACAGCGCCCATGCCGTCATCACCACGCCCGGCGCAACCAAGTGGTACAAGTCCAACGGCCGTGCGGCACGGCAGAATATTGCGGTGCGCGTCGGCCCGCAGGCGAAGCTCGACTGGCTGCCGCAGAACAATATCGTTTTCGATCACGCCAACGCAATGCTGGATTTTTCGCTGACGCTTGGCGAAGGCGCTACCGCAATTGGGTGGGATGCGACTCAGCTTGGCCGGCAAGCGGCTGGTGAGCGGTGGTCAAACGGGCAGTTGCGAGCCGTATCGCGGATCGCTGGCGCGAACGGTGAGGCGCTTTGGCTCGAGCGTGCGAGCCTCAGCGCGGAAGATTCATTGCGGGATGCCGCGCAAGGCCTGGCGGGGTTTCCTTCGTATGGAACGCTATGGGCTGTCGGGGCGGCCTGCGATGATGCACTCGCTGAAGCGCTCACTGCCCAGTTGCCATTTGATGACTCGTTGCGGGCAGCGGCTTCCTGTGTCACTGAAGGGGTTTTACTCGTGCGGGCGGTGTCGCGGTCAATGGAGACGCTGCAGCGTGCTTTGACTCAATGCTGGCTTCAGTTGCGCCCGGTCGTGCATGGTGTCGACGCTGTGCCACTTCGAATCTGGTCGACCTGATTCGCTGAGCATTGGCGCCTAGCAGCGCAGCGCGCCTTTCACCTTCGTAAGACGTCGAGAGCACCAATCTGGCGCGCCCGCCTGCTCCAAATCGGTGCTCTCGACGCCTTTCGTCCCGCCAAGCCATGCTGCACCGCCATGGCACATACCTTGCGTCGAAATCCCCCACGATGCTGCCGCGTCCTGACGGCAGCCGACCACCCGCTACCACCGTTCGCCTAACATGACCCGATCGACCCTTCGCCCTGCGCGCCGCGCCTGGCTCGCCGCACTGCTGCTCTCGCCCGTTCTCGCCATCAATGCACCCGCCGCCCACGCGGATACGCTCGACAACATCGCCAAAGCCGGCGTGCTGAAGGTCGCAGTTCCCGAAGACTATCCGCCCTTTGGCTCGGTCGGCGCGGATATGAAGCCGCAAGGCTATGACATCGATACCGCCGCGATGCTCGCTAAGTCGATGAACGTGAAGCTCGAACTCGTCCCGGTCAATAGCGCGAACCGCATTCCGTATCTGCAAACGGGTAAGGTCGATCTGGTGATTTCGTCGCTCGGCAAAACGCCTGAGCGCGACAAGGTCATCGATTTCTCGGCGGCCTACGCGCCGTATTACCAGGGCGTGTTCGGTCCCGCCGACATCAAGGTCACCGGTCCCGCCGATCTCACCGGCAAGACGGTCGGCGCCACGCGCGGCGCGCTCGAAGAAATCGGCCTCACGCAAATGGCGCCGAACGCCACCATCAAGCGCTTCGAAGATAACAACGCGACCATCGCTGCGTTTCTCTCAGGTCAGGTGCAGTTGATCGCTGCCGGCAATATCGTCGCCGCCGCGATTAATGCGAAGAATCCGCCGCGCCGTCCGGAACCTAAGTTCGTTATAAAGGATTCACCATGTTTCGTCGGCATGAACAAGAATGAAAGCCGGCTCCAGGCGAAGGTCAACGCCGCTATCGCCCAAGCGAAGGCGGACGGCACGCTCAACACGATGTCGAAGAAGTGGTTCGGCGCGCCCTTGCCGACCAACCTGTAAGCGGGTCGTTAATTCAGCTTGATATCTTTGTAAGCTGATCTGGCAGTAAGCTTGTCGCGGTTTGTTTCGCGTCGCATTTCGAGCGACCGCGATGGCGCACAACGAAGCGCGACCCCGAACGCATCCAACGCCTGTCCTGGCTGGGACAGGCGTAACCCAACCTGACATCCGATGAAGCTGACACCTCGCGAGAAGGACAAGCTGCTGATCTTCACCGCCGCGCTGCTCGCCGAACGGCGCCGCGCTCGCGGCCTCAAACTGAATTACCCGGAAGCCATCGCTTTCATCACCGCTGCGCTGATGGAAGCGGCCCGTGACGGCAAGACCGTCGCCGAGGTCATGCACTACGGCACCACGCTGCTGACGCGCGCCGATGTGATGGAAGGCGTGCCGGAAATGATCCCCGACATCCAGGTCGAAGCCACGTTCCCCGACGGCACCAAGCTCGTCACCGTTCATCACCCGATCCCCTAATCACGCAAGGCAGCCCCATGATTCCCGGCGAACTCCTCATCGACGACGGCGAACACGAACTCAACGCGGGCCGCGCCACCGTCACGGTGGTCGTGTCGAATACCGGCGATCGTCCGGTGCAAATCGGCTCGCACTATCACTTCTATGAAGTGAACGATTCTCTCTCCTTCGATCGTGAAGCGGCGCGCGGCTTCCGGCTCAACATCGCGGCAGGCACCGCCGTACGCTTCGAGCCCGGGCAGGAACGCACCGTCGAACTGGTCGAACTGGCGGGCGACCGCGTCGTCTACGGCTTCAACGGCAAGGTGATGGGCAAGCTCTGATGCGCGACCCGCGCACGCTTGCTCTGACCACCCTGCTCATTTCCGGACCCTCACTATGACATTACGCATCGGCCGCCGCGCATACGCGGAAATGTTCGGCCCCACCACTGGCGACCGCGTGCGCCTCGCCGATACCGAGTTGCTGATCGAAGTCGAGCGCGACTTCACGACTTACGGCGAAGAAGTGAAATTCGGCGGCGGCAAAGTGATTCGCGACGGCATGGGCCAGTCGCAACGCGTGCATGCCGACGTGGTCGACACCGTCGTGACGAACGCGGTGATTCTCGATCACTGGGGCATCGTCAAGGCCGACATCGGTATCAAGAACGGCCGTATTGCCGCGATCGGCAAAGCGGGCAATCCCGACATCCAGCCGAACGTGACGATCGCGATCGGCGCGTCCACCGAAGTGATCGCGGGCGAAGGCCTGATCGTGACGGCGGGCGGCATCGATACGCACATTCACTTCATCAGCCCGCAGCAGATTGAAGAAGCACTTGCGAGCGGCGTGACGACGATGCTCGGCGGCGGCACGGGTCCGGCAACGGGTACGAACGCGACGACTTGCACGCCGGGTCCGTGGCATCTCGAGCGCATGCTGCAAGCGGCCGATGGTTATCCGATGAATCTCGGCTTTCTCGGCAAGGGCAATGTAAGTCAGCCACAACCTGCGCTTGAACAGATCGCCGCGGGTGCGATCGGTTTGAAGCTGCACGAAGACTGGGGCACGACGCCTGCTGCGATCGACAACTGTCTTTCCGTCGCCGACGACACCGACACGCAGGTCGCGATCCACACGGATACGCTGAACGAAGCCGGTTTTGTGGAAGCGACCGTGGCCGCTTTCAAGGGCCGCACGATCCACACGTATCACACGGAAGGCGCAGGCGGCGGCCACGCACCTGACATCATCAAGGTGTGCGGCGAAGCGAACGTGCTGCCCTCGTCGACCAATCCGACACGCCCGTACACCGTCAACACGCTCGAAGAGCATCTCGACATGCTGATGGTGTGCCACCACCTGGACCCGTCGATTGCGGAAGATATCGCCTTTGCCGAGTCGCGCATTCGTCGCGAGACCATTGCTGCCGAAGACATCCTGCACGACCTCGGTGCGTTGTCGATGCTGTCGTCGGATTCGCAGGCGATGGGACGAGTTGGCGAAGTGATCATCCGCACGTGGCAGACCGCGCACAAGATGAAGGTGCAACGCGGCGCGCTGCCTGAAGACAACGCGCGGCACGATAATTTCCGCGCGAAGCGTTACATTGCAAAGTACACGATCAACCCGGCCATCACGCATGGCATCTCGCATGAAGTCGGTTCGATCGAACCGGGCAAGTGGGCCGATCTGGTGTTCTGGGAGCCGGCGTTTTTCGGCATCAAGCCGTCGCTGATTCTGAAGGGCGGCATGATCGCGATGGCGCAGATGGGCGACCCGAACGCGTCGATCCCAACGCCGCAGCCGGTCCACTATCGCGAGATGTTCGCGACGCGTGGCGGTGCGTTGGGACGTACCTCCCTGACCTTCGTTTCGCAGTTGGCTGCCGATGCTGGCGTCGGTGAACGTTATGGCCTGAACAAGCGTATTGTTGCTGTGAAGAACTGCCGCAAGATCACGAAGGCCGACATGATTCACAACGCGTGGCGTCCGGCGATTAGCGTCGATCCTGAGACGTATCAGGTTATCGCTGATGGGCAGTTGCTGACTTGCGAGCCGGCCACCGTGCTGCCGATGGCGCAGCGTTACTTTTTGTTCTAAGCCATGCGCACTATCGACAAACTGATTGCGCCGCATCTGAAGCTCGCGCCTGTGCTGGTGAAGCGCGCGCCGACTTTGACGCTTGCTTTTGATGACCGCCGTAAGAGTCGTCTCGCGGCAACGCTCGATAACGGTGAGGAAGTCGCGCTGTTATTACCGCGCGGTACCGTGCTGCGCGACGGCGATGTTCTAGTCGCTGATGATGGTGGTTTGGTGCGCGTGGTCGCCGCGCCTGAAGCCGTGCTGGTTGTCCGCGCTAGAGATGCGTTGACGCTGACGCGCGCCGCTTATCATCTCGGCAATCGTCACACGCCGGTCGAGGTCGGCGCGGATTATCTGAAGCTTGAATACGATCCGGTGCTGGCCGATATGCTCAAGCGCATCGGCGCAAGCGTTGATCAGGTGTCGATGCCATTTCAGCCGGAATCCGGCGCGTATGGCGGCGGTCACAAGCATGGTCACGATGAGACCTTTGCTGAAGACTATGCGTTAGCTCAGCAGGTGTTCGGCGAACATCATGGGCATGAGCATTCGGACGATCATGAGCATGGGCATTCGCATGGCCATGACCACCCACACGATCATGAACACGGTCACAGCCACGCGCATGGTCACTCGCATGACCATAACCACGGCAACGACCATTCGCACGATTCCAAAGACGACGATCACGTCCACGACGAATCGTGCGGCCACGGGCACCGTCATCACCATGCGCATCGCTGAACTCACAGCGCTACTGCATCTCGCGTCGCCGGCATTGCCGATCGGCGCGTTCAGCTACTCGCAGGGTCTCGAAGCCGCGATCGAAGCGCAACTCATCACCGACGCCGATTCCGCACGCGATTGGATCGCGAGCGGTTTAACCGATGTGCTTGCGCGAGGCGAGTTGCCGTTTCTTGCGCATCAGATGGAACGCTGGCGCGCGCACGACGCAGCCGGCTTAAAGGAAGCAAACAGCGAATTCCTGGCAAGCCGTGAGTCCGCGGAACTCAGACGCGAAACGGAACAAATGGGCTGGTCGCTGCGTCAGTTGTGCGTATCCCTCGAATGGGGCGACGCAGAACGGCGCATGACTTTGGCATCGCTAAAGCCCTTGGCCCAACCCACGGCTTTCGCATTCGCCGCTTTCGCCCACGACGCAGCGCCTGACGCCGCGCTCGCCGCCTACGCATTTAGCTGGGTAGAAAACCAGGCCGCCGCCGCATTGAAGGCCGTGCCACTTGGCCAACTCGCGGGTCAACGCATCATCGTCGCGTTACGCAAGCCGATCGATGCCGCCGTCACGCGAGCCTTGGCCACGCCACCCGACAACATCAACACCTTCGCGCCGCAATTGGGCATTCTGTCGGCGCGTCACGAGTCGCAGTATTCGCGGCTCTTTCGCTCTTAAACAAATCCATCATGAACGCACCTCATCACCCCGCTCACTCGCCTGTCCGCACGAAGAAACTGCCGCCGCTGCGCGTGGGCGTCGGCGGCCCGGTCGGCTCGGGCAAGACCACGTTGCTCGAAATGCTCTGCAAGGCAATGCGCGACCAGTACGACCTCGTCGCCATTACCAACGACATCTATACGAAGGAAGATCAGCGTCTGTTGACCGTAGCAGGCGCGTTGCCGGCCGAGCGGATCATGGGCGTGGAAACGGGCGGCTGCCCGCACACGGCGATTCGCGAAGACGCGTCGATCAATCTCGAAGCCGTCGACCGTATGCTGACGCGCTTCCCTGATGCGGACATCGTGTTCATTGAATCGGGTGGCGACAACCTTGCGGCAACCTTCAGCCCTGAACTGTCGGACCTTACGATCTACGTGATCGACGTAGCTGGCGGCGAAAAGATTCCGCGCAAAGGCGGCCCAGGCATTACGAAGTCGGATCTGCTGGTGATCAACAAGATCGATCTCGCACCGATGGTCGGCGCGAATCTCGAGGTGATGGCTTCAGACGCGAAGAAGATGCGCGGCGAGCGTCCCTTCGTGATGTGCAATCTGAAGGCGCTCGACGGACTGGATGTGGTGGTGAAGTTTATCGAGAAGAAGGGGTTGTTGAAGGCTTAAAGCCAGAGAGGCGCGCTTCAACGCTTCGAAGCATTGAGGCTTTGAAGTCAGGGTGCTTTCGCGCCCATCCCCTCACTCCGGCAACACCGCCATCAACACATCAACAGTCCGTGCCGTCGCGCCACGATGGCGCGCGGCAAACGCCGAAGCCGCGCCGCCCATCGCCAGCCGCCTCGCTTTGTCGCCGAACAGCTCGCGCAACGCCCGCGCCAGATCAGCCGAATCTTGCACCTGCACCGCCGCGCCCGCCGCGACCGCATCCGCCGTCGCTTGCGTGAAGTTGAACACATGCGGCCCGATCAGCACCGGCACCCCAACCGCGCATGCCTCGATCAGATTCTGCCCGCCCAGCGGCAGCAAACTCCCGCCGATAAACGCCAGATCCGAAGCCGCATAGTAAGCGCCCAACTCGCCCATCGAATCGCCAAGCAATACGTTCACGTCTGAAGGCAAAGCAGGCACACCACCGCCTGCACTTGAAGCAGCACCCGACGCCACCGTCGCAGCAGGCGCCCACGTCGAACGCCGCTCAAGACGCAAACCAGCCTTCTCGAGCAGCCCCGCCACTTCATTAAACCGTTGCGGATGACGCGGCACCAGAATCAGCAACGCATCCTCGATGCCCAGCGCCGCGAACGCCTGCAGCACCAGCTCCTCTTCGCCTTCACGCGTACTCGCCGCGACCCACACCGGCCGCGTACCGATCGCCGCTCGCCATGCATGGCCACGCGCCGCCAATTCCGGCGGTGTGCTCATATCGAACTTCAAATTCCCGAGCACGGCGACATTACGCGCACCGAGCGCAGTAAGCCGCTCCGCATCCGACGGACTCTGCGCCAGCACGCGCGCAAACCCACCGAACACGCCTTTAGTCGCATGACCGAACTTGGCCGCGCGCTTATATGAGCGCGCCGACATCCGCGCATTGGTCAGCACCAGCGGCACATCCGCGCGACGACATTCGTCGATCAGCGTGGGCCACACCTCAGTTTCCATCACCAGACCCAGCGACGGCCGCCACGCCCGCAAAAACCGCCGCACCACATGCGGCATGTCGTACGGCAGATAGCTGCGCAACACGCGGTCGCCGAAAATCTGCTCCCCAGTGGCGCGGCCACTCGGCGTCATATGCGTCAAAAGAATTCGCGCGTCGGGACGCGCCTTCATCAGCGCATCGATCAGCGGTTGCGCAGCACGCGTCTCGCCCACCGACACCGCATGCACCCAGATCAGCGGTGCATTGTCTTCCGGCAGCCGACCTCGCGAGTAACCGAACCGCTCGGCGATATGCTCACGATAGCCACGCTCCTTGCGCGAACGGATCAGCAAACGCAGCACGGCGAGCGGCGCGATGATCCACCAGAGCGCGTTATAAATCGCCCTCAGCATCGGGACTCCGCACGCTCGAGTGCGAATCCGAATGCAAGCACGCGTTTCACCGCGCGATCGAAACAGACAGCGGCGCTCAAACCAGCGCCCTGCCCTTCAGGCGCTCGAGAATGCCGAGCGGTGCGCAGTCCGGCTGCGCCATCGCCTTGACCGGCAGGAAGAAGGTCTGCTCCAGCATGAACTGGCCGGACATCACCGCATGTGAAGTCTGGTCGGAGAAACACACCCACACGCTGCCCGGCGGAAACGGCATGGTCTCCTGCGGGCTCGACTTCTGATACTCGAGATCGGCTTTCATGCCGTCGTGCAGATTCAGCATCAAATGGTCGTATTCGCTGCGTGGCGATTTGGTCACATGCAGCAGATTCAACAGCCACGCCGAGCCGGGCATCTGAGGTTTGATACGCGGCAGGAAGCGCTTGGCCATATCCTCGAACGGTTCGCCGACGCGCCACACGCGCGGTGCGCCATGCGGATTCACGTTGGTGAACACGCGCAGAATGCGCTCGCCGTAATTCGGCCGCGACGGAAAGGCGTCAACATGCAGACGGCTGTCGTCCTTACGCCAGGACGTCTCGCGCCCTTCCACCTGATGCAGCCGCAGGCTCGTCGGCGCGACGCGCAACCTGCCGTTGTATTCGGGAAAGAGCCCATCGACCAGCGTACGCGCATTGGACTGATAACGCGCGATCAACGCGCGCACCGCCGATTGCGTGACCGCATCACCGGCCACGCCGTGCAAGGCGCCGCCATTCGGCTCAAGACTGATGTTCTTGCGGTTCGGATCGGCCAGCGCGGGATCGAGCAAAGCCTGTTCGCCGCCTTCGATGGCAAAGCTCAGGTTCGGGAAGTACAGCACCTTGCCGCGTTCGACGCCGGCCAGCAGCATCTCGCGCGGCACGGAAAGATTGCGTCCGTGCCAGTCGGCGTTCGCTACTTCGATGATCTGGGTTTCGTTCATGGTCGCCCTTGAAAACGGATGGAGCGTAAGGCGAAGCACACCGCACTACAGCGCTACAGCATTAGAGCAGGCCGAAACCGGCCAGCGCGGACTTCACTTCCTGCAGCGTGGGCGGCTTGCCGGCCGTGCCGAGGTTGACGACGTTCGGCGACCAGTAGCCGCCAGTACGCCACGCGGTGGCGAAATTGTACAACTCGACTGTCGGCCGCTTCAGCGCCGCCGCAATGTGAACTAGACCTGTGTCAACGCCGACTGTCGCGGCGGCGCCTTCGATCAGGCCGACCACCGCCGGCAACGACAGCTTGGGAGGCACAATGGCCGCACCGCCGAATTCCTTCGCCAGACGCTCGCTGGTGACGCGCTCTTCTTCGCTGCCCCACGGCAGCACGATCGACGCGCCGCGCCGCACCAAAGACTGCCCGAGTTCGATCCAGGCGGTATCGGGCCACTGCTTGTCGGCGCGCGAGGTGGCGTGCACGAACACCACGTAAGGCACCGGCAGATTCAGATTCGCTTCCGACAAAGCCAGCGCCGCGCGCCCGGTGTCGATGCCGAAGTCGATCTCGTCGGTGGGGCGCGGCTGCGGGTCGTCCAGCGCCGCGGCCACCAGTTGGCGCGTGCGCTCGACCACATGGGTGCGCGGCCGGATCGGCACGCGCTTGTCGTAGAAGAACCGCACCGGCCATTCGAAGCCGGCGCCGTCGGTACGGTTCGCGAGGCCGACCAGCGGCCCGCGCGCCATGCTCGCGACCCACGCGGTCTTGATGAGCCCCTGGCAGTCGATCACGAGGTCGTAGTGCTCGGCGGCAAGCGCGCGGCGAAACGTGCCGATCTCGCGCCAGTTGTCGACCGAGAGGATGCGCTTGCGCCAGCGCCGCAGCGACACGGGAATCGCCCGCCGCACACCGCTGACGAGCTCCACGAGGCCCACGAAGCTTTCTTCGACGAGCCAGTCGATCTGGGCCTCGGGATGGCGGCGTCGGATGTCGGCGATCACCGGCATGTTGTGAACGACGTCGCCCAATGACGACACCCTCACGATTAGTATCTTTTGCACGCTCAAGTGTGGGAAAACCGGCTATCCGGCCCGAAGATGCTATGAAAGGACGGCAATTCTATCGCGACACGGGTAAATGGCATGAAAAAACGCGGCGCGGTAACTGAAACCCGCGCCGCGTTCGACAGCAACCGCGGTTCACGAAGAACCGCGCCGCCGCTGGAGCTTTTAGAACGGCAGCTTCGCGTCCGGCTTCTCCGCCATGATTACGCGGCGGAAGTCTTCCTGGATGCGCTTGAGCGCTGCGTCGCTATCGGCTTCGAAGCGCATGACCACCACCGGCGTGGTGTTCGACGAACGCGCCAGACCGAAGCCGTCCGGATACTCGACACGCAAGCCGTCGATCTTCACAACGTCGTCCGCGCCGGTGAACGTCGCGTTTTGCTGCAAACGCGCGATCAGTTCGAAGTTTTCGCCTTCTTCGAGCTTCAATTGCAGTTCCGGCGTGGAATTCGAGTTCGGCAGCGAGTTCAACAGCTTGCTCGGATCTGCCACACGCGTCAGGATTTCCAGCAGCCGCGCGCCCGTGTACAGGCCGTCGTCGAAACCGTACCAGCGGTCCTTGAAGAACACGTGGCCGCTCATTTCGCCCGCCAGCGGTGCGCCGGTTTCGCGCAGCTTCGCCTTCACGAGCGAGTGGCCGGTCTTCCACATCAGCGGTTCGCCGCCCTTCTCCTTGATCCATTTGCCCAAATTGCGCGTGCACTTCACGTCGTAAATAATCTGCGCGCCCTTGTTGCGCGACAGCACTTCTTCGGCGAACAGCATCAGCTGGCGGTCCGGATAGATGATCTGGCCGTCTTTGGTGACGACGCCGAGGCGGTCGCCGTCGCCGTCGAATGCGAAACCGATTTCAGCATCCGTTTCCTTCAGCGCGCGGATCACGTCCTGGAGGTTTTCCGGGTGAGCCGGGTCCGGGTGATGGTTCGGGAAGTTGCCGTCGATTTCGGTGAACAGTTCCACCAGCTCGCAACCGAGCTTCTTGAAGAGCTTCGGCGCGAGGCCGCCTGCCACACCGTTGCCGGTGTCGACCACGATCTTGATCGGACGCGCGAGCTTGACGTCGCTGGTGATGCGATCCAGATACGCATCGGCGATGTCGTACTCGGTGTACGTGCCGCTGCCTGCAGAAAAGTTTTCGTCGACGATGCGCTGATGCAGCGCGAGGATCTGCTCGCCGTAAATGGCCGCGCCGCGCAGGACCATCTTGAAGCCGTTGTAGTCAGGCGGATTGTGGCTGCCCGTCACGACGATGCACGAATCGACGCGGCGCTCGCCGCCGTCGAGCTTCAACGGCACGCTGGCCGCGAAATAGCCGACCGGCGTCGGCACCATGCCGACGTTGACCACGTCGACGCCGGCTGCACGCAGACCGTCCGATAGCGCCTGGATCAGATCGGGACCCGACAGGCGGCCGTCACGCGCCACCACCACGGCGTCGCCGCCTTGCGCCCGCACTTCGCTGCCAAAAGCGAGACCGATCGAACGCGCTGCGTCAGTGTCGAGCGTCTTGCCGATCACACCGCGAATGTCATATGCCTTGAAAATAGATTTGGAGATCATGTTGGCTCACTTGCGTGCAATGGAAAAATTTGACCGGCGTATTGCCGAGAGATCGGTAAAACTACCTGCTAAACCGAGCGATGCGCCCTTGCCGGAAGCGATCCGGTTCCAACTTATAATTGCGCCTTTCGGACATGCCCTAATAGACATCCATTCTAATGCTTAGACGCCCTGCTTTTGCAATGTTGCCGCGACAGTCGGCCAGGTGGGCTGTTACACATTGCGCCCTGGCGCACGTTGCGTCCCCCGCACAACACCTGCAACACCTACAACGCGTGCAACCGCATAGGCGAGTGTCCGCCGGATGCTGACGCTCAAACGCTTCGCCAATCCGGACGTCACGCGCGCCTTCACCAACATCGTCTGGCTCGGGCTGGAGCGGCTCACGCAGATCGGCGTGGCGATCGCGATCAGCGGCATGCTGGCGCGCTACTTCGGGCCTGACACCTTTGGTAAATGGCAGTACGCGAACACGCTGCTGCTGGTGCTGTCGCCGATCACCTGGGTGTGCGGGGCGGAAATTCTGGTTCCCACCATCGTCGGCCGGCCGCCAACTCAACTGGGCACGGTGCTCGGCAGCGCCTTCGCGCTGCGCTTTTCGGTGTCCGTGGCGGCGCTGCTGCTCACGTGGCTCGGCATCGCGCTGCACTTTTTCGACCCGCTGGTGGGCGCCATGCTCGCCGGCCTCGCGGTGACTATGCTGTTTCGCGAACCGTTCGTCGGCGTGATCAACGCGTGGCTGCAAAGCATGACTTACAGCAAGCCGCAGTTGCTCACCAGCATGAGCACCGCGGTGCTGAAGGCCGGCGTCGTCTATCTGATGGTGCGCGCAATGGCAACGCCCGCGCGCTTTGGCTGGCTGTGGGCGGTCGAATCGGCGGTCATTGGCGCGGTTCTGCTGATCTATTACACCGGCCGGCATGGCGGCAAGCTCGGCTGGCACCTCGATCGTTCGCTCTTCAAGCACTTCGCGACCGCGGGCACGGTGTTCTGGATCGGGCTGATCTGTATGTATCTGTTCCTGAAACTGGACCGACTGATGCTCGAGCGGGCCATTTCTTTCGCCGACCTCGGGCGCTATTCCGCCGCGCAGCAGTTGAACGAAAACTGGATCACGCTCGCGCTGATGCTTGCGCAGACGATTGCGCCCGCCTTTGTCTACCGCGTACAGGATGCCGCGCAATTGCGCCGCAACGTGTGGCGGCTGACCGCCATGACTGCCGCGCTGATGGTAAGCGGCGCGATCGTGCTGGATTTGCTGGCGGGTTTCATCATCCGCCGCGTGTTCGGACCGGACTTCGAAGGCGCCATCGAGATTTTCCGCTGGGCCGTGTGGCTTTCCGTGCCGGCCGGCATCGAAGCGATCGGCAATCTGATCGTGCTGAAATATCAGGCCAAATTCGTGTTGCTCTCGAAGTGGCTGCTGGCGCTGGCCGTTGCGTTCGTGGTCAATCTGCTGGCGATTCCGCGGCTTGGCGCTTACGGTGCGCTGGTGGGCCTCGCGGCCGGTTATCTCGCCGCCGCGTCAGTTAATCTTTATTACATTCGTTTCAAATTGCGCCCATGACGAATTCATCCGCCGCCGCGCAGATTTCTCTCGACGACGTCGCCGTCCTGATGCCCGCGTACAACGGTCAGGCCGACGTCGATCTCACGCTGGCCTCGTTCAGCGAAAGCGCGCTGATCCACGTATTGATCGTCGACGACGGCAGCACGCCGCCGATCGTCGCGCCGGCGATCGCCAACATGAAGATCGAAGTGCTGCGCATGCCGCAGAACGGCGGCATCGAACGCGCGCTGCAAACCGGCATCGACGCCCTTGCGCAGCGCGGCTTTCGCTACGCAGCACGCATCGACGCGGGCGACCGCAGCGTGCCGCAGCGCCTGGCCAAACAACGCGTGTTCATGGAGTTGCATCCGCAAGTGGCCGGCCTCGGCATGTGGACGCAGGTCGTCACGCGTGAAGGCAAGCCGCTTTTCATGCTGACGCCGCCCGCCGAACCGAACGAGATCCGGCGTCTGCGCTTCTTCCGTTCATGCCTCGCGCATCCTTCGATGATGCTGCGCATCGACGCAGTGCGCGCGGTCGGCAACTATCGCGCTGCGTATCCTTCCGCCGAAGACCTCGATCTGTTCGTGCGCCTGATGGCGCGCTACGACTGCGCGAATCTGCCGGAACTCGGGCTCTATTACGAGCTGAACGAAGGCGGCATCAGCGCGACCAAACGGCGCCGCCAGGTCAGCTCGACGCTGCGGCTGCAACTGCGCTACTTCAACGTCACCAATCTGTACGACTGGCTGGGTCTCGCCAAAAATCTGCTGCACTTCGTGACGCCTTACCGCGCATTGCAGCGGGTCAAACGCACGCTGCTCGCGCCGCGTGCGGGCCATTGATTCCGTTATGCCGTCATTCACCCTGTCATTCACCGTCGAGCCCGTTCCCGCATGAAGCCTGCCTTGAAATCGACACCCGCGCTACGCATTACACTCGTCTGTAACACCGCCTGGGCAATCTATACGTACCGGCAAGGGCTGATCCGCACGCTGGTTGGGCGCGGCGTCGACGTGACGGTGCTCGCGCCGCGCGACCGCACGTTCGAGCTGCTCACCGCGATGGGCTGCCGCTGCATCGAATTGCCGGTGGCGTCCAAAGGCACCAGTCCGCGCGAGGACCTGCGCACACTTTTGTCGTTGTATCGTTTGTATCGAAGCATCCGCCCGCACGTCGTGTTCCACTACACGATCAAGCCGAACATTTACGGCTCGGTCGCCGCGAAACTGGCGGGCGTGCAGTCGGTGGCGGTGACGACCGGGCTCGGTTACGTGTTCATCCAGCAGAGCCGCGCGGCGCAAGTCGCCAAGAAACTGTACCGTTTCGCCTTCCGCTTCCCGCGCGAAATCTGGTTTTTGAATCGCGACGACCAGGCCGCGTTTGTCGAGCAGAATTTGTTGGTGCATCCTGAGCGTGCGCGTCTCCTGCATGGCGAAGGCGTCGATCTCGAGCAATTCGCCTTCACGCCGCTGCCGGAGCGGACGGAATTCAAGTTCGTGCTGATCGGGCGGCTCTTGTGGGACAAGGGCGTGGCCGAATATGTCGAAGCCGCGCGGCGCTTGCGTGAACGTTATCCTCAGGCGCGGTTCCAATTGCTCGGTCCGGTTGGCGTCGACAATCCGAGCGCAATCACACGCGAAGAAGTGACCGCGTGGGAGCAGGAAGGCATCATCGAGTATCTTGGCGAGGCGCACGACGTGCGGCCTTTCATCGCCGATGCGGATTGCGTCGTTCTGCCTTCCTATCGCGAAGGCGTGCCGCGCACGCTGATGGAAGCATCGGCGATGGGCCGGCCGATTGTTACGACGGATGTGCCCGGCTGCCGTGAAGTGGTGGCGGACGGCGTCAATGGATTGCTGTGCGAAGTGCGCAATGCCGCGAGTCTCGCGGAGAAGCTGGCGCAGATGCTCGACATGAGCGGCGCCGAGCGCCGTGCAATGGCAGAACGCGGCCGACAGAAAGTCGCGAAAGAATTCGACGAACGCGTGGTCGTCGAAACGTATAAAGACCTGGTGCAGAAAATGACGGGCGTTTTACTTTAACGGAGTAACAGCATGACCACGAAGGGTACGATTCTGGTAACGGGCGGTGCAGGATTTATCGGCTCGCACACATGTGTCGAACTGCTCAACGGCGGTTACGACGTCGTGGTAATCGACAATCTCGTGAACAGCAACCGCGAATCGTTGCGGCGCGTGGAGAAAATCACGGGCAAGGTCGTGAGCTTCTACGAAGCCGACGCACGCGACGAAGCGGCGCTCAACCGTATTTTCGACGCACACCCGATCACCGGCGCGATTCACTTTGCCGCGCTGAAGGCGGTGGGCGAATCGGTCGCCAAGCCAATCGAGTACTACAGCAATAACGTCGGCAGTTTGCTGACGCTGCTCGGCGTGATGCGCGATCGCAACGTGAAGCAGTTCGTGTTCAGTTCATCGGCAACGGTGTATGGCGTGCCCAAGAGCTCGCCGATCGATGAATCGTTTCCGCTGTCGGCGACCAATCCTTATGGGCAGTCGAAGCTGATTGCCGAGCAGGTTCTGCGTGATCTGGAAGTGGCGGATGCGTCCTGGCGGATTGCGACGCTGCGCTATTTCAATCCGGTTGGCGCGCATGAGAGCGGGTTGATTGGGGAGGATCCGGCCGGTATTCCGAATAACCTGATGCCGTATGTGGCGCAGGTCGCTGTCGGCAAGCTGGAGAAGCTGCGGGTGTTCGGTGGCGACTATGAGACGCCGGATGGCACCGGAGTGCGGGACTATATCCACGTTGTTGACCTGGCGCGCGGGCATCTGGCGGCGCTGGATGCGCTGGTTAAGCGCGATGCCAGTTTTGTCGTGAATCTCGGGACTGGGCAGGGGTATAGCGTGATCGACGTCGTCAAGGCGTTCGAGAAAGCTTCGGGGCGCCCTGTGCCTTATGAAATCGTGGCGCGGCGGCCGGGTGATGTGGCTTCGTGTTTTGCGGATCCGGCGGCGGCATTGGATGTGCTCGGCTGGCGCGCGGAGTTTGGGATCGAGAGGATGTGTGCGGATCACTGGCGGTGGCAGGCGGGGAATCCGCACGGATTCGCCTGATTCGATTTCGCCTGAGTCGATCAAAGCTCGGCGGCGGCGCGCTCTTGCAGTTGGCAGGCAAAGCGCACGGGGCGTGCCGCCCTTCCTGAGCACGGGCGTGACTCAATGCTTCGTCTTATGCTTGCGCTAAGATGGGCATCTACAAAAATAAATCTGAGGGAGGAAGTGAGACCATGAACATTCATCCAGTGATTCTTTGCGGCGGAAGCGGTACCCGACTTTGGCCGATGTCGCGAGGCGGATACCCGAAGCAGTACCTCAGATTGACCGGCGAAAACACGCTGGTTCAACAAACTGTATTGCGCCTGCGCGGCATCAGGAACGTTGCGGCTCCCATCGTCGTCACGAACAATGACCAGCGCTTTCTGGTCGCTGAACAGTTGCGACAGGTGGATATTGCACCGGCATCGATCGTACTGGAGCCTGTCAGCCGTAACACCGCGCCTGCCATTGCGGTTGCCGCGCTGGCAGCGATGCGCGAATCCGCGGAATCCATCCTGCTCGTTCTGCCGTCGGATCATGTCATTACCGGCGAGGCGGCGTTCGTCGAGGCAGCCGAAGCCGCGGCTGAGATCGCCAACGACGGTTATCTGGTCACCTTCGGCATTGCACCAACTGAGCCGCACACCGGTTATGGCTACATCCGTGCGGGTGCGCAGCTTGAAGGAGACACCCATGCGTTCGCCGTGGACGCATTCGTCGAAAAGCCAGACGAGGCCACGGCGCAGCGTTTCCTTCGTGAAGGAGGCTACTTCTGGAACAGCGGCATGTTCATGCTGCGGGCTTCGACCTTCATGGAAGAACTGCGCCTTTACGAGCCAGAAATCGCTGCACAGGCAGAACTTGCGCTCGACGGGGCGCAGCTCGACAACGACTTCACGCGTCTCGACGCTAAAGCGTTCGCCGCCTGCCCGAATGTTTCGATCGACCACGCCGTGATGGAGAAAACGAAACGCGCAGCGGTCATTGCCACAACGAACCTCGGTTGGAACGATATCGGCTCGTGGACTGCGCTTGCTGACATTGCAGAACACGATGCCCAAGGCAATTCACTTCTCGGCGACGTCCTCACCGAAGCGATGAGCAACTCATACGTGCGCGCGGAGCACCGACTGGTGGCCGCCATCGGTCTCGACAATGTCGTCATCATCGAGACCGCTGACGCCGTACTGGTCGCCAATCGGGACCAGGTGCAGGACGTCAGGAAAATCGTTGCCCAGTTAAATGCGGCGGGCCGCCACGAGTCAGTCACGCATCGTCGTGTGGCACGTCCCTGGGGCTCATACGAAGGCATCGACGGCGGCGATCGCTTCCAGGTGAAACGCATCGTGGTCCGCCCTGGCGCGCAGCTTAGCCTGCAAATGCATCATCACCGTGCCGAGCACTGGGTCGTCGTGAAGGGCACAGCACTCGTCACGAACGGTGACAACGAGATCATCCTGACAGAGAACCAGTCGACCTATATTCCACTTGGAATCACGCACCGCCTGAAGAACCCGGGCAAGATCCCGCTCGAATTAATCGAAGTGCAATCCGGCGCCTATCTTGGCGAAGACGACATTGTGCGATTCGAAGACACATATGGGCGGGCGGAAAAGACATAACGCCCATAAGAATCTGACAACTCAATAAGGCGTTGTCACATCAAGGTGTTCGCGTCGTAGTAGTGCGATGGACGGAGCTTTCCTTAAAGGCGGGACGGATTCTGGGTAAGCCCGGTGAAACGATGCCACGAAGCAAGGCGTTCGCCGGGTTGTTTGCGCTGGAGGCTCAATTGAAACCGGAAATACCCGCGAACGGCGCAACTGATGGTGGCGCCCGGGAATCGATGGCGATAGTACAGTGACGTGGTTGTCTTCATCGCATCACGCTACCGGCGCGAAACATGTGAAGTGAGCACGTGCGCCCTCGCGGATGAAGCAAATCCGGAACGCATGATTTTCCCACGTTCTGGATTATGGGTGACGTCGTTCCTGTCACAGCTACTGACCCACAGGATTGCCCGCGAAACGTTGCTCGTCCACCGCGATCATCTTTGGAGACTCGCGGTGGATGGCGACAATCATGATGGCAATGCGACCAGCCATGCAACTTGACGCTAGCCATCGGGGCGCTATCCATCAAGGGCGTCGCATCCAAGTCCGTCACTTCGGTTCAGATCCCGGGACGCGCAGGAGCGGCGCCATAGGTGGACGATCGTGAAAGGTGCACCGTTGGTACTGAAAATGAGGATGCGGCGAGCGCATGAGATGGGTCGGCGTGCGAATGACGCAGAAGGGAAACTCGGGAAGAGATGGGCAGAAGAAACCCGTGCGGCGAGCCGCCCACACCGTCCCGGGTGTGGGCGCAAAGCGGATGGCAAACTACAGCCTATTTTTTAGGTTCGTCAGCCATCGCGCGACGACAACCAGCGGCTGGACATCATCAAGGAATACGACAAGACATTCTGGATAGCGCGGCGGCAGGCAGCTTCGAGCCGGTCGCGCCCGTAGTCCTTGCCCATGCGCAGCACCGCCCAGGCAGGTGCGATAGGCTTGTTGCGGGTGCTTGCGAGCGCCCAGCAGATGCTGAATGACGGCCGCCGTGTGCGGACCGATGTCGGCCGCCCAGTTACGCAGCCGCTCCGGATCCCAGCCCTTGGCGACAGCCAGGTGCTCCGGCGGCATGTGCACGTCGATCGTGGTGTGGTACCGACGGCGAGCGCTTTTGCCGTGAGCGGCAATGCGCTGGCCGCGATGGAAGATCTCGACGGTGTTGGCTATGTGACGCATGTCGACCTGTTCGCGCGCATAGCGGTACGGGGCACCGAGTAGTAGTGCTGGTCGAGCTCAACGTGATAGTCCGACGCGTGCGACCTGCCACTCCGCGTACTGATAGCGCCGCTCGGGCAGCGGCCTGAGTGCGGGACAATCGATCTCGTCGAAGACGCTGCGGCGGGAGCCGGGCAATTTCTTGAAGGACCGGTTGTTCAGATCGCTCAGCAACGCGGCGACCGCCCGGTTGGCCTCGTCCAGGCTGGGCGGCGACAATTGTCTTGGCCGGCGACGACGATAGGTCCGATCGGCTCGGCGTCTGGCAGGCGCACTTCGAGCATATGATCGCAGCACGACTGAAACTCTCTTCAGGTAGTACTTTTCCTACACGGTGATAACCAGATCGGTGTACTTGGACAGATGGCCGTCCGAAGTCACCAAACGTAACGGTTCCGACAGAGCCTGTGCGACTAGAAGCCGGTCGAACGGATCGCGATGAATGTCCGGCAGATCGCGAACCATCGCCGCATGAACCGCCCGCACGGGCAACTCCGAAAAGCCGCTCGCTTCGATCTCGGACACCAGCAAGTTCACGTCCACGTCGAGCTTGTCAAGCCCTGCCTTGATCGACGCCTCCCAAATACTGGCGCTACTGACGAAAACATCGTCCGCGTCCAGTATCAGCTTGCGTGCCGCTTTGGTCAGCTTGCGGTCGTCCGTGACCGACCAGAGGAAAACATGCGTATCGAGAAGCAGTCGCATCAACGGCCCTCGAATGCTGCGATGACGTCATCGGGTAGCGGCGCATCGAAGTCTTCCGCGATCCGAACCTTGCCTTTCAGCCCGCCGAACCGGCGCACCACCTTGGCCCGCTCCATCGGGACCAGGCGCGCAGCCGGTTTGCCGGCCTTGGCAATCACAATTTCCTCGCCGCTGGCTGCGGCATCGACCAGGCGCGAAAACTGCGTCTTCGCTTCATGAATATTGACCGTTTGCATAACTGCTCCTAGTGGACTAAGCCCACTTTAGTCCACATTGTTCCAATGGTCAATACGTTCCGGTATCCAGCACGCAAGGGATGTGCGCCGACGAGTCGGCGTAACTCACTCATGCCAAACGGCCGTGGGCCTGCAGCAGGCGGCCAGTTTTGGCCGATCGCGACTTATCCTGAAAGCGGTCGCGCGACCTCTACGGGGGGGTATGACATTGCACTGAACCGGAGTTTTGGCACAAAAAGGGAGTTCGGATAACCAGGTTAGCGCCGCGGGTGACGCGACACCTCAGGTGTCGCGTCGAGCTTCATCCGCCCGACCATGGGCGCAGGACGGTACTGCCATGAAGTCAAACCGTTTCTTCAGCATGGCAGGCCCCGCCCTGACCAAGATGAAAGCGGGCTATCGGCGCCTGTCAGAATCCCACAGTCAGTTCAGTATCGTGAGCCCCGGAATGGCCTCATCGCGTACGCGGCCGCCAGTCAGCGCATGGCACACCGCACCCGTCGTGGTACCGAGCGCGTGGGCCGCCTTCCGCAAGCTGCCGCGATGCTCTGTAAGCGCGGCCATTACTATGGCCTCCGTGAGTACCGGAATCGCGAGAAGCGTGTTGTCGTGTACCAGCGCCCCGCCAGGCGCTCGCGTATGTCGCGACCGCGGTGCGGCTTCTCTCGGGAACCGGCTTAGGATTGGCAGCAACCCGAGCTTGTTGATCCACACGACGAATTCACGCCAGTGCCTCAGTCTCTCGGCGACTGCTTGTTCCGGCAGGCCTTCGGTTGACCAGCGGGACCTCAGATAGTGAAGATGCTTGCTCTTGAGGTTCCACGGGGTTTCGGGCGTGAAGCCACCCGCGCGCAGAACCCGAAACCCTTCGAGCAGAACGGCAACTCTCCGACATTGCGCTTCGGCCGGAACCGCGTAACAGCGGCCTGTTCGCACATCTAGCGAAGAATCAATTCTATTTCTGACGAGTTTGCGGAACTCCCGCTTGAATACGGCCGGCAGGGTGCTGCATGTGATCACATATCGGTAGTCGTAGACGGCTTGCATGCTGTTTTCCCTTGAATGAGAAATTGGGCGGTCGACGCCGCGTGAGACGCCGACCCATGAGCGGTGCGCGCAGGATGCGGCGCCACCCGGTTAGGTTGTGTGCGCTGTTTATCAGGCCGCGCGCGCCGTTCACTATGGATATGGCCAGCCGTCGCTCCATGCCGACGTCCGGTAAGACAGCGCGCAGTTGGCCGCAAGGGACCCGCAGATCCTCAAGAGGACGGTGGCGGGATGCACGCAGACACGCGGGGGGAGAGGAAACAGGAGACGGCCTATACGGCGGACAGCACAAAGCTAGCCGCAGATGACGTCACAAAAATGAAGTAGGAAGAACGGGCGAACGCCCTCTCCGTCAGGCCGGCTCAAGAAAAACGCGGCGGCTGTGGCGGTTAAAGTCGATGCGTCGAAGACGCTGAGCAGCAGTGTAAATTCTGAATGGCGGGTGCGGCAAGCACGCGTACTTTACAGCGCAATGCTATGCTACTTGCACCATAACAGTGGGAGAATAACCATGGACATCGGGTTGCCGGTATTGGGCATCGGATTGATGATGATGGGAATTCACTGGTCGATGAAACGAGGCCTCCGTGAAGAGCGAGAACGGCGCATTGCCGGCATACAGTGTGCCGCCACGGCACATGCCCCTGGGCTGCATTGCCCGCACTGCGGGCACAAAATCGATGATGCAGATTTCAAGCATCAGCCCACGTCATTTGTACCGCCATCGCGGCGAGATTCGCCCTATTTCCGGCGCGGTCGCAGAGCGACCTGAGTACTCCGTCGATGTAGCTATCGCAGCGGGTACCCGCGAGACCTCTGGACGATTCTTGGGGAGACGTCTCCGGCGTGTGAGCGCGGCTTGACCCGTCGCTCTGTAGCGTTTCTCCGGAAAGGCTCCTGATCCGCACTCTGACCCAAGAGTCTGGAAGCTGTTCCCACAGTCTTCTACTCCCAAGAATGCTCGCGAGCGCGCGAGTTTGCTGCCTCCATTCCGACTCCGGAATCTGCGTCATTGCACATCGCGCCTTACTGAACGAGAGCGGCGGGTTATCTCCTTCCGCAGACGATCTTTAGTGACCACAGCGATATTCCACGCTACCCTCTAGCGCCCGCTCCATTCCCATGATTTAATAACTTTTACAGGTATTGCCGTGCGACATGCACCGTTCGCTCACGTCACGAGCATCGACAACCACACCCTCTGTTTCAGGGGGTTTGGGGGAGTTTTCCCCTAATTTTTTGCAATACGCTTGTCAGCCCATGCTGGCATTCTCACTTCTGCAATCATAGGTCGAAGCGCGAAAGCCGAGCCAGCCCGGAACCGCTCGACGCTTCACGGCTACATTTGACGCGTCGACAAATAAGTGTTCCGCGAGATGCTCGGAAACATTCATTGCTTGACTCAAGGTTCCAAGCGAACCTTGCCAAACAGAGAAGGTTCGCGGCTTCGCCGACAGCCAATGTTAGCTGTTCGCAATCCTTCGCTTCGATACCAACTATAGCCACGCTGTTGAACTGGCTTTTCTCAACGCGATTCGGCGTTGAGATCAGCAAGCCATCTAACTTGACTGCACGGCATCAATATCCGGCCGACTCTTTAAACTATTCAAGTTAAATTCCTTTAGCCGCCTCCCATACGCCGCGCACAACGCTGCCTATGGCTCCAGCCTGGTTACCGCGCCAAGCACGGCGGCCAATGCGAAACTCTGATGCAGGGTCACGCATTCATCACATATGGCCCGCCTCGCGCCAGTTCATGCTGCGTGAGGAATAGTCAACCGACCTCCTGTCCGTTAGTAGCTAAAGCTAACGGAACCCGCGAGCGTCTCAAACGCCGACTTCGGCACTCAACAAGCTCAAAAGGCAGGTGTCTTATGGCACCTGGAAGCAACGCGTTTTCGCGCCTGTCGCTCACTCAGCAGCGATAGCGTCCTTTCCGGGCATCCATCCCCCCATGACTTGCAAACCGAAGGGCTCTATCCGTAACGGATCCCCAAGCTCAACGCCTCACCCGCCCTTCCACCTCTTATCACGAACACCTCCAACGCACGCGCCCGGCCCCTTCGCGACCCCAGTCCGCCGGCACGTTATTGACGACATCGCATGACGATGAAGATAAGTCACGAACTGATCGTGACCGGGGCCCGTTCGCGCATCCCGCACACGCGAACGTAAGTTTTCTTGCGGACCTACAAGGAGGCTAAAGCGATGGGCATGATGTCACAAGCAATACACAGTGCAGCAGTCAGTAGCAAAAAGGCAGGCGGAAGCTATGGGACGCAGCAGAACAGACGTTTTGATACGACCGGTCTTCTGCGCTTCGCGAGGCAAGTCGGGGAACTACACGCTTCAATTGGCCAACTGCCAACATGGGTAATTCATGCCTACGCCCAGTACTGCATGGCGCAGGGAAAGGCTGCCGGCACTCTGGCAAACATTTTTTCGGCAATCCGGGTAACGTCCGGGACCGCGGGACGCGATATCGACGAAGCGTGCGGCAACAGGAGACTCCGTTTGACACGAAGGGTGCGCAAAGGCACAAAGCGCGCTCAAACCGCCAGCGAAATTCAGGAGCTACTAGCGAGAGCGAGGCGCACAGACATTGGACTGATGCACCTGATCTCGCTTGCGCTGCACCTTGGCCTACGACGTAAAGAGGCATTGATGTGCCCACGCGATCTGCAGATGTGGCTTGACGCGCTCATGCGTGGCGAGAGCAGCATTCCGCTCATGAGAGGCGCGAAAAACGCGAGACCAAGAGACGTGCGAATAGTCCAGAGCAAACGAGAGGATACGATCGCGTCAATCAGGTCAGCCTTGACCTATTGTCAAGAGCACGATTTCGAGCTGATCACTGGTAGCGGAAAAACGCTCAAGTCCTCGATGAACCGACTAAAAGCGCTACTTCGTCGCGCAGGGATGGTCGGCCAGGTAAGTTTCCACTCTCTCCGCTATACGTATGCGCTAGAGGCCGCTTCCGAAATGCTGGACTCCGGCATCGCACCATATGAGGTACTGGTCCAACTCAGCGAATCGATGGGCCACGGACCGACTCGCACCCAGATGATTCTCGAACACTATTGCCAGCCTATCAAAATCAGGTTCGAAGGTCATATTTCCCTTCCCCAGGACGAAGCTCACAGACGGCGCCCTGCAAATAAGCTCCCCCGCGCTACTGCACGCCAGGAGGCCAAGCTTCGACACAGCGCCCTTAGCGGTTATCCCGTTGGCCGATCGAATCTCGGGTCCACACCGCATGATTCACGTCCGAAGAGCTGAGAACGGCTCGAATTCTAGCTAGCGCATCCAACCAAGACCATGGAGTTTCAATATGCAGGAATCCGCACTTAAAAATCAGGCAATGCATTGCATCGACAGAATTGGATGCAATAGCACCATGAGCACTATCATGCTGGACGCGTGGCTGTCGCTCGAGCGATTTCTCGCCCAGTGCGGCAAACTTCCCCCTCGACTCGAAGATATTGACGCAGCGGCATTGGCCAGCTTCGTGGAGCGGCAATCGTCGGAATGCATAAACGTCGAACTATTGTTGATGAACCTAGTTGGGATCAGGATGATCTTGCTGGAATCAGGTTGCGCCATAGAACAGCTCGCGCCATTGAGTGTGCGCGTAAAGCGACAACGACTCGCCAACGATAAGAACGGCAATTACCGCTTCGTGAAGACACTCGCCGCGGCGGTGCGATGACTCGTGGCAACCCGCCATCTATCGCCTCGATCAATCGTTAAAGTGTCGCAAGGGGGGCCGCAGGCCTTCTTGTGGCCGCATATTGGCGAGCTCTGCACCAAATCAACGTCAGGAAGCAGGGACCAAGCATGTCGACTCGACGCTTCGCCGGCCAGCGCCCGGATATTTCCGGAAAGCCACAACACGCAGGAACCGAAACGACTACCACCACCAACCGGCTTTCAATAAGGTCGGGGCAGCATAGTCCAATGGCTCTACGACATTTTCCTGAGCCACTTATGTGCATCCCGCGCGGATATATGATCTCACTCCACGATGCCCTTTTGGAACGTGACACTTAGTGGGCATCTGGCCACGCTCGATGCGATGGTCAAGCGCGATGCCAGTTTTGTTGTGAATCTTGGGACGGGCAACGGGTATAGCGTTATCAATCTCGTGAAGGCGTTCGAGAAGGCTTTTGGGCGGCCTGTGTCCCATGAAATTTTGGCTCGTCGGCCGAGCGACGTGGCTTCGTGTTTTGCCGACCCGGCGGTGGTTTAGAACCTGATCGGCTGGCAGGCGGAGTTTGGAATCGAGCGGATGAGCGCGGATCACTTGCGCTAGCAATCGGCGAATCCGCAGGGGTTCAAGGGCTAATTTTTGCGTCGGGCCGCAGCGCTGTCTGTTTGCCTATGGCAAACAGACAGCCATGCACCGGGCAGGCGATCAGATCAAGAAGCCGCAAGCGCAACAGACGCGCCAGCCAACCTGGCGGCGCCCGCCGCATACCCCTGCGGTTTCGCCAGAGCATCAGTAACCCTGAATACCGCCACGGCATCCCTCAAAACGGCAGCCTGCTCCTCAAGCGACTTAGCCGCTGCAGCAGCTTCTTCAACAAGCGCAGCATTGTGCTGCGTGACCTCGTCGATCTGGGTGATCGCTTTGTTCACTTGCTCAATCCCGTCGCTTTGCTCCAGCGCTGCTGCCTCGATCTCTCCCATGATGCCTGTCACGCGTTCGACCGATTGCATCGCCTCATTCATCGTCCGGCCCGCCTCCGCCACCAGCGATGCGCCTTGCTCCACCTGAGCCGCCGAGTCGCCGATTAATGCCTTGATCTCCTTGGCCGCCGATCCGGAACGCTGGGCGAGGCTGCGTACTTCCGAGGCCACCACTGCGAACCCGCGCCCCTGCTCGCCGGCCCGCGCCGCTTCCACCGCCGCGTTCAAAGCCAGAATGTTGGTCTGAAAGGCGATCCCCTCGATCATGCCGATGATCTCGGCCACCTTGCGCGATGACTCGGTGATGCCGTCCATCGTTTGGGTGACGCGTGACACCACGGTGCCGCCGCGCGTCACCGTATCCAGCGCGCCATGAGCGAGCCGATTCGCCTGCTTCGCGTTGTCCGCGTTCTGCTTCACCGTCGCCGAGAGCTGCTCCATGCTCGCCGCGGTTTGCTGAAGTGCCGCCGCCTGCTGCTCGGTGCGCGACGACAAATCCGCATTGCCCGATGCGATCTCGTTTGCGCCTTGCGTAATCGCTGCCGTGCTGCCACGCACCTTCGCCACCGTCTCCACGAGGCCGTCGCGCATCTTCGTCAGCGCGCACAATAACTGGCCCATTTCGTTGCGCGACCTGCTTTTGATTGCGATCGTCAGATCGCCCGCGGCGATGCGTTCAAAGTGTTTGATGGTCGCATTGACCGGCTTGATCACCGCCGCCGACAAGCCGACCCGCGCCATCACACCGATCACGATGGAAATCGCGCCGATCCCCGCGAACAGTAGCGTCGCAAGCTGGAAACGCTGCGCCGCCGTGTCGGCCTGCTTGCGCTGGCTGTCCGTCTGCAAGCGCTGCAGCGCGTCGATGGACTTCGAATAGGTCGCGTAAAAGGCGTTCGCCGTTTCGCCCTGGATGTTGCGGAAGGTATTGAAGTCGAAGTCAGTCAGCGCCTTGAATTCAGGCTCGATCGCCTTATCGACGAGCGCGCTGCGCGCCTGCTCGACGTTCTGCGCAAGCTTCTTCTCGTCCTCGCTTGCGAACGGGCCGGCCATGTAGTTGGCGAAGTCCTTGTTCGACTCGACCAGCACCTTGTGCGCGGCCGGCAACAGGTCGTCGGTCTGCTTGCCGACGCTGAAGAGCGTCTGATAGGAGCCAAGCGCGAGCTGCACCTGCAGCAGCTTCTCGGAGCTCGCCTTCAGGTGCGACAGCGCCACGGCGCTGTGCTGCGTTTCGTCGAGGCTGCTATTTGCGAGCTTGAGCGCGCCATAACCGACGCCGATCACGGTCAGCAGGAAAACGACGAATACGCTGATCACTAGCGTCAGGCCGCCACGAATGGTGATGTTGTTAAGCATTGGGTCTCCGGAACGTCTCATTGATCGGCGGCGAACCCCGTGATGCGTCGGCGATCGTCTTTTTCGCCGGCAACTTACACTTCACCGCATCCATGTTAACGACCCTCCGGAGACCTCGTTAAATAGGTGGAATCCATGACAGGCAAGACTTTGCGGACGATTAAAGCTTCACTATCTGGGATTTTCCGCGTGTTCGGCGCAAACGCTGCTTTTCAGGACGCCATGCGTTTCGTTTGTATAATTCGGCGTCTTCGCTCAGGCCCACTTTCATGCTTAGTTTTGCGCTCGGCTTCCTCGTTTCACTGCTGATCACGCTGTTGATCGTGCGCTATGCGCATTTGCATGAAAAATTCTCGACCGATACCGATCTGGCCGGCGTGCAGAAATTCCATGTGCGCCCGGTGCCGCGCATCGGCGGGGCCGGAATTCTGATCGGGCTGATCGTCTCCGCCGTGCAGTTGCATCATGCGTATCCCGCCGTGTCAGGCGGCATCCTGGGGCTGATCGCGTGCGGCATGCCGGCGTTCGGTTCGGGATTGGTCGAGGATCTGACCAAGCGCGTCTCGCCGCTCGCGCGGCTCGTCTGCACAATGGCGGCCGCCGCCCTCGCCTACTTCCTGCTGAATATCGCCGTGACGCGCATCAGCGTGCCGCCGCTCGACTTTCTGCTCTCGTATGCGGTGATCTCCTGTGCGGTCACCGTGCTGGCCGTCGCGGCGCTCGCCAACGCGATCAATATCATCGACGGCTTCAATGGCCTCGCGTCGATGGTCGCGTTCATGATGTTCGCTTCGCTCGCTTATGTGGCCTTCCAGGTGTCCGATCCGATCGTGCTGTCGGCGTCGTTCATGATGATGGGCGCGGTGCTCGGCTTCTTCATCTGGAATTTTCCGGCGGGGCTGATTTTTCTTGGGGACGGTGGCGCGTATTTCATCGGCTTCATGCTCGCCGAGCTGTCGATCATGCTGGTGATGCGCAATCGCGATGTGTCGGCGTGGTATCCGGTGCTGCTTTTTATGTACCCGATCTTCGAGACCTGCTTCTCGATCTACCGGAAGAAGTTCATTCGTGGGATGTCGCCTGGGATTCCCGACGGCGTGCATCTGCATATGCTGGTTTATAAGCGGTTGATGCGCTGGGCGGTGGGGGCTAGAACGGCGCGGGAGTTGACGCGGCGGAATTCGTTGACTTCACCGTATCTTTGGCTGCTGTGTCTGATTGCAGTCGTGCCGGCGACGTTGTTCTGGCGGCATACGCTGCATCTGTTTTGCTTTGTGGTGGTGTTTGCGGCGACTTATGTATGGCTGTATATGAGTATCGTGCGGTTTAAGTCGCCGAGGTGGATGGTGGTTAGGAAGGGGAAGCGGTGAGCGCGGCTCACCCCTCCCCATATCAGCAGCGTTAGGGCCGGCTCAGCATTGTCTGCGCGCGCGGGCCTCCTGTACGCGTCGCCGGTGCTCAGCGAGGGCGTCGGAGCGCGTGTCTGCATGTCGCAGGATCAGGTCGGTGATCGTGCGAATCGGCAGACGCCCTGTCCCGGTGCGCGCAAACTGTTGCTGGCATACCCTCAGGTGCCGGTAAAGTTCGCTAAGCTCGAGCAGCGCCGCTGGAAGCGTGGGAGACAACGCTACCGCTTCATGGAAAAGGGACCAAACCCTTCGAGGGCCCACAGCCTTGGCGGAAGAAGATTGCGCAGAAACCGCAGCTTCGCCGCGCTCTGCTTTATTGGCGAGGTGCGTACGAACCGCTGCCCGAAAACCAGCGTAAGCATGACCGCATCGTCGGTCTGACCGTGCGAGACCACACCAGTCCAATGCTTCGTTTCAACCACGAAGAACAATCCTCGATATTGTCGGCCACATCTTCGGATGCCCGCCGCTGCGTGGACCAGCGATTGATGACTACCGGCAAATGCTTGCGGCCCAAGTTCCACATGTTTGCAGAGCGTATCCGCCTCTCAAACCCACCGATATCTCCGCCGCCCGGCGACATTGAGTTTCGGCGGCACAGAATCAATCCGGAGTACGCCAATCATAAGTCCAGCAAACCCCAGTTTGGACAAGCCGGCCGAATTCCCTCCGGCATTCATGTTGCAGCCGGTCGCAGGCAATCGCGTACCGGTAGCCGTGGAGAAAAATATCTGCTTGTCTTCCTCGTGTTGAGTCCGTGATTGAGTCGATGCGACAGGCACTGACCGGCGTTCGACGGCGCGTCGCGCGAACTGCCATTTGAATGCGCTGTCTATCGGACTACGCACGCCAAGGGGCAGGAAACAGGTTGACGATGGCCAGGCGCCACCCAAAGACAGTCACAGGCGATGCCGTAGCACCCGACGCTACCGGCCACAAGCGCGAACGACGGTCGCCAAAGCTGCATAGGAGGAAACGGAGAGAAAGGACGACCGAGAGCGGACGCTGAGCCGAGCGGAGCCAGCTTGGGAACCCCACCTGATGCTGTCCGGCAAAAATGGGCCCGTGTGAGTGAGCGGCTCTACGACAGGTCGATCAAAAGAATACGGGCTGTTATGGCAATTCGAGGTCGATTTGTCGTGCAAGCAGAGCACAATGTGCCCCCAATGAGGTCAAGGGCAAGTCCGTGCGAAAGGTACGCATGCTATGCTAAATGTGCCCAAACAGCGGGGACTAGCATGGAACTCACATGGCCGTTACTTGGATTCAATGCAATACTGATAGGGATAGGTTGGTCGATGAACCGCAGTGCACGCGAGCGGAAAGAGCAGCGCATCCGGCGACGATCATCGGGCATCGTTTCTCCCCGGTCAGAAGTGCAGAAAGCCGCTGCCTTGCAATCCGGAGAGCTCCACTGCCCGCATTGCGGTCACATCATCGGCGACCAGGATTTCGCACGACAGCACGCGTGGCGGGCCTATGGGACGGCACGCGAATCACCGCTTTTTCGTCGGTCGAACATCTCACCTGATTAGACTGGCAGGCGCGAAAACCGGGTAATACGGCACTTGAAGCCGCGCGGGAGGGCTAACGTCGAAACCGCAGCGCGGTGGGTGATTTCCACGCGAGAACTATTCGAGGGGGCCTCGCTGCGCTGCTGTGCGTGAATCGCGGCGGGCACGCGGTCACGCGGCGTGCGTTGAGTCCCCGCAGGGGGTCGCCCACTCCCGGTGACCAGGGCCGGGTTCGAGGAAGTCTGCGTTGATTGGACGCAGCCATCCATCGTCATTTTGAGCGCTATCGTCCGCCCCCACACGCAGCGCGTCTTCGGCAGTTGGGAAGACACAGCTATTTCTGCAGGTATGGCTGCAACAGTCCGGAACGGGAACCGAACGGATGACTGTACGCGATCAAGCACCGCATAGGAAGGCGAGAACATCTTGCCCGCCACACCGATGACCTGACGACGATTTAACCGGTTCAGACAGCTAACCCGGAAAGCTCCGGCAAATCGGGCACCTTTGCGGCGCGAGACCCGTGTGCGCATCGTTGGTAGAAAGCTTCCGCCGGGCCTTGCCCCTTGGTCTCGGGGACATCGGGCCGTCCATAAGACACACCAGGGCGCGCTGGACCCAGGCGCGACGAGCGACCACGAGCGGCGTGATAGCGAACTCACGGCGCGGCTTTTCCGGGCACACTTTTCTCCAGTTCCTGCAAACGCCCCGTGCCGCTTTCTTACCTTGCGCGTAACAAAACGACCGTTTCGCGCGCAGTTCCGCTGGATAATTACCGAGGGGGTAAAACGGTGTCTGAACCGGTTCAGACACGTGCTGTCCGCGTAGCCGCCCTAACCCATTGAATAAAAAGCAGAACGCCGGACGAAGCAACGATGTTTGCACGTGCAACTCATACGCCGCGGAGTCTTCGACGCAGAAAAAAGCGAAAGCTCGCGTATGCCCGGCGAGCATGCGCACTCGCAGATTTCGACCGCCGTTCACACCAACGCAGCGGATCAATTATCGATCTCGCTGGCGAGCCACGCGATCCCAAAAAAACCTAAGCCCCAACCTGGGCGCGCTGTCGATCCGTAGTCGTCGCCACGGCCATTGCTGACGTACTCGATGATATCCGCGCTTCTGCCTTCACATACGGGACAAGCGCATCCGTGATGCTTGCATCTCGCACCGGCGTGAACTGTTCGGTCGGCTCGGACTTGCCGACGCCGCGCGATCCTCGTGTCGGCCAACTGATTGCAGCAAGCCAGTGCCGGCTGACGGGCAAGTGTCCCCGACTTACGAGAAAAGGCTACGGGATATGGTCTCCATTTCAGGCGTAACGTCGCCCGAGCCGCTGCTACGATAGCCGATGCCGACACACAGACAGGTCAAAACCGAAATCTCCACTTAGATAGGACTTAAGGCCTCAGCATGACCGAAAAATTGCCCGCAAGCGCCCATAACCCTGCGTACATTTTTATCCCGACCCAGGCAACCCTCGGTTATCCGAACCGCTTCAAGAAACTGCGCGCTGTAATGCAACGTCGTCGGAAATTCCTTGAATTATCGCAAAAACTACATAGCATACTCGTTCCCCTATCGGGCGAGCGCTACGCCATCTACGAAGAGTTGACTGTCTTGACGATTGACGGATTCGCAGGCCGGACGATCACGGCTGACTGCGTCGTCTTGACTACCTTTGGAGTATTTATTGTCCGAGATGTACCGTGCTCGGGACGGGTACGTCGGGGTAGCGATGCAAACACAGTGCGCATCGAGACGGCAACCGGCGAATCAGAGATTTACGCATGTCCAGTCGCGGACTCTGCACCCGCAGTTCACTTCCTCAGCGCGCTGCTTGCCGACTTTCGATGTCCGATTGAAACCATCGCCATCATCGACGACGAACTTTGCGACCTCGGATTCGGCGTCTCAACATCAATGCTCAAGCTAAGCGAGCTCCATCACTTCTTTCGCGTGAGACGTGAGCGCGCCTGGACTGGGAATCAGTCCTTCGACATCCACGCAATCGGTGAGCGCCTGCGGATTGGCTGCCGACTAGTCACGGGCTCCCGTCCAGAACCTGTGGAGGCGGACGATTGAGAGGAAGGGACTATCTCAGCGTTTCAAGCGACCACCAGCAAGGGAACTTTCGCTTTAGTGAGGCATGACATTGTTGTTCCGACCGCCCCGATCGCGCTGCGTAGGGAGAGAGGCACGAAATCAGACAGCTTTCTCGTGCGCGAGCTTTAAGCGCCTGACAACCATAGATTTCTCGGGCTCTGCTGCACCGGGCGGGTCAAACGATCCGGCTCACCGCCTTAAGCCCAAACGCTTCCTAAGATTGCGGAGCTTTTGACGGCGGGTTCGAGCTGAATCGCCGCTGGAGGATTTCACTTCGCGCCGTTCCATGTTGCGAGTCATGACTAGAACCACTCAGTACTCTCAACGCTCATACGTGCCGCTCGCCGACTGCTTCGGTCAATTCTCGTGCTGTTGTCATGCTGAGCCGCCTCGTCATAAGTCTGTGCCGCCACCAGTCTGACAGGTAGCAAAATACTTGACTCAAGGAGCCTAGCCCGGCAACAAAAGACCTGAGTCAATGCGCCGCCAAGACGATTGGTGCTGCACAGCTTTCCGAACAGCCGGGAGACTTGCTGGGCGCACTACGTCCGCGGTTTTCGTGGAGAGCGGGTGCGGCTGGGAACCGCATCGATCATCTCCGACAGATTCAAGGTCGAGATCTGCAAGATCTGCGATGATCTTGCCCCGCGTGATTGCCGAAGTTGCGAATCAGACACCGGACGGGATTGCCGGATGTCACTGGTTACATACGCGGCACTTATGCGGACACGCCGCCGGTTTTGACGATGCTGCGCCCACAAGCATTGTCCGCAACGCGGTGAGACGTCGCTGCTGAGCAGGCACGAGATGAAACTGCTCACCGATGCCTGCGATGCGAGCGAGCCAATATGATGGGCCGAAGTATTCCGAAGCATCGCCCACGCGACTGTTGATCAAGTAACAGACCACCGTTTCGAGATGCGCTATTTCCGCGTCAGCGAGCGCCGCGGGCCGCTTCAATCGATGTTGTTCATGCGCAATCGTTGCTTTCGGCTTCATCGGAGGACGCCCTCCGACTGGCTCGAAGCCGGATTAAGCAACGCACAGCCAGACGCACCACGAGCTCGAATGAAAACCCGGCCAGGCGGTAAAGCTGCGACGCGCCCAGAATTGCGGATGTTGTGACGAACGCCATCGGGAGGGTTGTCGCGAACGCCCTTATGACCGCCTCTGCGTTCCGCGTAACCTTCGCTCACGCCGGGACCGCGGCAATACAGTGTTTTGGAGTGCATGGCTCAATGAAATCGCTTTCGGTGATTTCATCTTGCCGAGATCAATGAGAAGTCAAGACAGCTCGGTCGTTCGACCGTCGCACGGAATATAAAGAACTGCAATTTGGCATCGAGCCCGGAAAACCGTAGCCCGGTCGAGCGCGCAACCGCAGTAAGCAACGAATCACGACGTCGCCACCTGTCGGGTGTTCAGGGCCGTGCCCCCCAACACGCGTCCCGACCGGCTGAGAAAATGCTGGCGGCAGTGAGTCTTGTCCCAGCGGTCAGTTTGACGGCGAGGCGCGCCGTATGCCGCAGAAAGTGCGTGAGCGCTGCTGCGGCCATCGTGGAGGGGAATGGACGGGCGTTGACCTACGCCGCAAAGGCTTGAGCAATCACGGCAGCGGAGTCGTCCGCACGAGTTCCTCCAGCAGACGCATGAGCGACTGTCCGGCGTAGCGGCATCGCTCATGCGTACCGAACTGTCGATCATGCTGGTCGTACACAATCGCGACGTATCCGCGTGACATCCGGTGCTGCTCTTCGTATGTCCGATCGTCGAGACGTGCTTCTCGATCGACTGGAAGAAGTTTATTTGCCAGATGTCGCCGGGGATTCCTGACAGCGTCATCTGCATATGCTGGTTGTATGCGGCTGATGCGCTGGGCAGTGGGCACGCGGACTGCACGTGAATGACCCGGCGGAACTCGCTGACGTCAGCCTATTTCTGATTGCTGTGTCTGATTGCGGTTGTGCCGGCGACGTTGTTCTGGCGACATACGCTGCAATTGTTTTGTGCTTGTGTTCGCGGTTGCGCATGTCTGGCCGTATGGGAGCATTGTGCGGTTCAGGTCGCCTAAGTGGATGATGGCGGGGAAGGAGAAGCGGCGAGCGCGGTTTATCCCTCCCCATATCCGCAGCGTTAGGTCCGGCTCAGCCTTGTCCGCGCGCGCGGGCCTCCTCTATGCGTCTCCGGTGCTCAGTGAGGGCTTCCGGACGCGTGTCTGCATGTTGCAGGATCACGTCGGCGATCGTGCGAATGGGCAGGCGCCCCGTCCCGGTGCGCGCAAACTGCTGCTGGCGTACCCTCAGGTGCCGGTAAAGTTCGCCACGCTCGAGCAGCGCCGCTGGAAGCGTGGGAGCTACCATTGCCGCCTCATGCGAAAAGACACCTAGCCCTTCGACGATCCACAGGCGAGGTGGGAGTAAGTCGCGCAGAAACCGCACCTTTGCCGCGTTCTGCCGGATTGGCGACGTGCGCAGGAGCCGCTGACCATCAACCGTCGTTAGCGTCAGCGTCTCATCGCTTTGGCCATGTGTCACGACACCGGTCCAATGCTTCGTTTCGATCACGAAAATTCCGAAGGGCGTGATCGCCAGATGATCTATTTCAGCGGTCGGAAACGTGCTCCCCGGCGCGTGAATCAGAATAAGACCGTCCAGTACTAACCAGTCGTCGCCGCACAAGCGCGCGAGGTGCCACCGCAATTCGGCTGACACCTGCCTCTCGCCCTCCTCCCCCCGCTCACGGGAAGAGGTCGCCCGCCCTTTCGAAGGGTCGTCATCGGGCAAACGTTTATCGTTGAGGCTTAGATACGCGCAGAACAACGCGGCCGTCAGCCCGAAGACTGTCTGAATTAGCATGCTGGTTTCTCCTTTATTGACGTAGGTGAAACCAGCGTATCGAGTGCCAGGAGAAGTCAAGCGTCAGGTCAGGATCGTGAGCCCCGGAACAAGCTGTTCTTGTGGACGACCTTCTCTGAGAGCCTCACATACGGAATGCGTGGTTGTCCCCAGCGCGCGGGCCGCCTTGCGCAGGTTGCCTCGGTGCTCCATGATGGCCTCCATGGCCTTATCACGCGTGAGCACTGGAATGTCCGGTCGTGAATAGGCAGCCGCATGCGAGCGTCGGAGATATTCATTCTGGACACTCGATGCACCTGTGACAAGAGGCGTATTGAGCAGGGCAATGAGCACGCGCTTTCTGATCCATAATAAAAACTGGCGCCAATGCTCGAGTCTCTCGGCCACCTCCTGAGATGTCAGCTGCTGCACGGACCAAAGACTGATGAGAAACCGCAAATGCTTGCTAGAGAAGTTTCGCGGCGTTTGTAACGCATATCCGCCGGCGCGCAGCACCTCGAATCCCGCCAATACCTCTGCCACCCGCCGACATTGTGTTTCCGCCGGCACCGGATCCCTGGCACCAGTGCGCCGATCATACGTCGAGGTGACCCGACCTCGGGCGAGCCTGCGGAATTCCCGCCTGAATTCAAGTGGCAGACTGCTGCAGGCAATCACGTACCGGTAGTCGTAGAGAGCGTACATGTGTGTTTTCCTTGTATCGAAACCGTGACTTGGTCGATGCGGCATGGGCACCGAGCGGCGTTCAGCGGCGCGAGCGAGCGCGCTGCCGTTTTGAGTGCGCCGTTTATCGGGCCGCGCGCGCCACGGACAAGGAAATGTGCAGACGATGGCTAGCAGCCATCGGGACGCAGTCAAACGTGGAGTTGGGGCAGCCGACGCTACACGTCACCGCGATGGGGACGATCGCCAAAACTGCGCAAGGGAAACAAAGAAAAACGATAGCCCCAAAAAAACAGCCGCCAGAGCTCACTGCGTCGGGGAGCCGCGTACAGTCTCCAAACATGAAAATGGAGGCGTAGCGACAACGGCCCTGCCGACAGGCTGGGTCGAAAAATTACGGACTGCTATGGTAATCTGAGGTCGATGCGTCGGGGACGTAGGCATAAATATACTCTGACGCCATTGAAACTGGCAAGCCTGCGGCTCACGGTGAGCATGCTATGCTGAGATGGGAGATTAGCGTGGATACCACATGGCCGTTATTTGGACTCAATGCAATATTTCTAGGAATAGCTTGGTCGATGAAACGTGGTGCGCGCGAGCGAAGGGAGCAGCTGATTGCGCGACGTCCACCGGTCGTCTCTTCGCCCCAAAGAGAGCTGCCACCGCACGCCATCGCTTCCCATGCGGGAGAACTGCACTGCCCCCATTGTGGCCATACCATCGACGACCGGGATTTCGCACGGCAGCACGCGCCAATGGCCTACTGGCCAGCACGCGAATCGCCGTACTTCTGACGGCCATCTATCTGAGCGCAAGGCACTTAGAGACGCATAAAGCGGGCGATATTTCCCTTGGCGCAGCGCGGAGAGGATGACTTCGCGGGGATTTCAGGGGTCGACAACTTTCAGTTGAACGTCTTCGGATGCAGCCCCATGCTTTCTTACGTCGAGCGTTGCGGCGACCTATTCCCGCGTTGTGTGCCGCGCTGGGACAACGCGGCTGTCACCGACTGACGACGAACGGCGCAAAGGTCGCTGAGACCGGTGATGGTCCGACGACGGGGCCGCTCTCGCTCCCGGTTCGCATTAACCTGCGTCCGCCGACACGCCAATCGTCCAAGGAAAGGGCACCAGGAAATGACCATTAACGCGATCGCTGGCTTGCTGGACGGTGTGCAAGCGCAGGGCGCCACATATTGCCGGCTCAACGTCGCCGGAAGACCCCAAGCTTGCTGAGGGCAACCTCTGCTCGCCGGCAAAACGACGCCCCCTTTTGCTATCGCTGCAGGTATGTTCTAATCATCATATTAACGTTCGCTCACGTCACGAGCATCGACCATGACACTCCTTTTTGTGGGGGGCTGGGGGCTTTTTCGCCCAATTTTTTTACATGCTTGGCTCGGCGTCACAGAAAGCAAGGCATTTCCGAAATTCGCGTCAGTAGCAGTGACGTGAACGAAACCTGCGCGGCTCAATGAGGGCCCAAGCCTGTCCAAGGCCCTGAAGTTCCCGACGCGTCACTCCCGTAGTGATGCCTCTCTCACTGTTTTCAGACAGGACCCGCAGTCGGTGTCGCGTCTCAGCCAGTCACTGACCGGGCGATAACTGATCGCCCTCCAAGCAAAATTCCAACGAAACGAATTTTTTAACGCGTCAGGGACTTGCTCTTTGACGCCCCTCCCGCCCCACACACGGGCGATTTTCGACCGCGCGACGAAGCCGTCAACGTATTTCCGACGGCGACGATACATCTTCGTCGTGCGATACACATCGCGGCATCCATCAAAGCAAACCTTGCGTTTCATTCATCCTCAGATGTCGATGATGGCCGCAAGCGCTCCAATCGCGATTCCTGTTCCCGTAACGGGTGCAGGAGAAGTGTCTTTGCCAGACACCAGCCGCTCACCGCTCCAGCAGTAACGCAGCTTCTGCTCGCGAGCTTCCCTTTCCCATCCAGAACCTGAATTCCCCGAGGGCTTATCCGTAACTGGATCCCACAGCTCAACGCACTACCCGGCCCTCTCCCGACTTCAATTGCTTACGTACGCGCTGTGCCCGCCCCGGCCCAGCCCGTCACTGCAGACCTCCGACGTATTCCGGATCTGTCACGAGCTCTTCGTGACTGGGGCCGTGTTCGCCTTTCCCCCGTGGGCGAACATAAGTTGACATCGGGGTAACAGCTGGGAGTTAGCCAATGAGCATGATGTCCAAAGCCATACACAATTCCGCAGTAAGCAGCAAAAAGGCAGGCGGCAGCTTTGCAACACAACAGAACAGGCGGCTCGACACAACGGGCCTTTTGCGCTTTGCCAGGCAGGTGGGCGAGCTGCGTGCATCACTCAGTGAAATTCCGACATGGGTGATTCATGCCTATGCCCAATACTGCATGGCACAGGGCAAAGCTGCGGGCACGCTCGCGAATATATTTTCGGCTGTCCGCGTCACATCGCACCATGCCGGCCGGAACATCCACGACGCGTGCAACAACAAGGAACTTCGACTGGCCCGACGAATACGGAAAGGAACAAAACGGGCCATGAATCCGTCGGAAATTGATCAGTTGATGAAGAGAGCGAAGGGAATAGACCAAGGGCTAGCGCACATGATATCGCTCGCAGCGCATCTCGGACTTCGACGCAAGGAGGCACTGATGTGCGGGCGCGATCTCGAGATGTGGCTCGACGCACTCGTGCGCGGCGAATCCTCGCTTCCGCTTATGCGTGGCTCGAAAAACGCAAGGCCCAGGCAGGTGCGGATCATTCAGAGCGCGCGGGCGCAGACGCTCGAAGCGGTCCGTTCCGCGCTCGCTTACGCTCGTGAGCACAATCTCGAACTGATTACGGGCTACGGCAAGACGCTCAAATCTGCAAAGAATCGACTCACTGGACTGCTGCGCCGGGCGGGTATGGTTGGGCCAATCAGCTTTCATTCGCTTCGCTACACCTATGCACTCAGGAGTGCACTCGAAATGCTGGAGGCAGGAATAGCCCCCTATGAGGTTCTTGTGGAACTCAGCGAATCGCTCGGACACGGCCCTACACGCATTCAGATGATTCTCGGACACTACTGCCAGCCGATCAGGGACAGGTTTGACGGGCATATATCGCTGCACGATGTCGAAGCCGGTCGTCGCCGCCCACCAAGCAAACTACCGCGCGCGACAGCGCGTCTACTGGCAAAACGTCGACATGGCGAGTTAAGTGGCTATCCTATTGGCAGATCCATTGCGGAACACGACCTGGCGTCGGCAGGCGACGCGCGAATCGAAGAGCATCCGTTCAAACCTTGAGGCACCTCTATGTCCGATTCTTCACTTCTGGAGCAAGTCAAGCGTTGCGCCGACAAAATCGGATGCAACGACATGATGCACGCCATCATGGCCAAAGTCTGGCTCGAATTTGAGCAGTCTATCGCCCCTTTTTCGTCGCATGCACTTCGGCTGCAGGAACTGGATCCAGAATTGCTTGCCGGCTTTATCGAAGTGCGCTCGAAGCGATGCGTTGATGTCGAGTTACTTCTGCTGGAAATCACCTGCATGAGGATGGTCCTGCTGGAATCGGGTTTCCTCCACAACCAGCTAAGTGGACTTAGCGTTCGCATCAAGCGGGAACGGCTTGCCAATGACGAGAACGGCAAATATCGATTCGCAAAAAGGCTTTGTGTCTGACGATGACCATCAAGTTTGGGAAGCCGATGACCTAGCCGGCTCCGTTGACAATGTGGCCGGAAGCGAGTGGGAGAGCCAAGGCATGGTTTCCCGAAACTTCCACCGTGTGTCGCATGCAAATCGGACAACGCTTATGCATGGGCGACGCGCTGTGATGCCATAGGCGCGCCGCCGGCGCAAAGCTAATGTGCTGGGGCCGGAGGTGAACCGTGCCTGATGTTCTGGCGACCTAGTGTCTCATTGCGATGCAGAATGCGCTTACGCGCTGACGTCGCGTGGGTCACTCCGCCCAGCGGCGACGAGCTGGATGGAGATGACCGGAGCCATAGCGGGACTTTGTCACATGACGTGAAACGCGCGATTCGTAATAACTAGGAATCCTAACGCGACTGCGCGAACCGAATAACTTACGGCGAATTGCCGATGTCCGCCGTGGAACTACCGCACGTTTTGCTACGGATATCGTCTTAGCGCTTCATCGCGCCCGACGCGCCGCAGACGCTCCTGGAGAGCTTGAGGCGTCACCAGGTTACCTATGAAGGAGCCAGTAAGCTTACATTTCGCCCCTATTTGCAGCTCTTGCCCCAATCCGCACATTGCAACTGCAAATATTTCCCGATTCTCTCCGAATCGAGATATGGGTAATGACTGTCGCGAAATCGATTCAACCGGGTGCGCATAAAATGGCGGAGCTCAGAAGCTTGCAGAATTGTTTCCGGCAATGTGGGATCAAGCGCGCAGTGCGATGCTGCGAATACCGCAATGCATTCAACAGGGCAGCCGTATTCGGCAAGTAAGCCGCGCAAGTGTCGGAGCGCGGGCTTCGCCCTGCGTAATGGAGACGTCTGCACTGAGACAACACCTGGCTTTTCATGTAAAAGGAGTTCGTCCTCGTTTGTCGAACGCCTCACGGTCCCAGTCCAATCGTATCGATCAATAACGAATGCTCCGAACTCAGCCACAGCAAGGCAGTCTATCCAAGTCATCGGGTTGCGTGTGCCCGGTGCATGCTCAATTACGACGCCACAGCGTACAACCACCACACGTCCGGACATTGCTTGCAGTACCGCTGCGACGTTTTTTGCCAATGGAAGGGACAAGCGGCGCTGACGCCCTATCCACCCATCGCGGCCGCCGATCGGTCCCGTGAGATCCGAAGCCAGTTCCTGTGGACAGGCGATACTACGCGGTGCATCTGTACCCGCATGAGAAAACAGCACCTCATTCTGTTTCATTTGCATTTCCTTTCGTTGATTGCAGAGGGCAAACTTCCAATATCAATTAGTACACTTAATGATATTAATGACCATTGATGAGATTTAAGTAGCGATATCTTCGATGACTACAAATCGGCGCTCGAGAGAAGCTTCTCTCGCGACAGCCGTGGTCACTCCGCCCGGGCCGACAAGCGTTGCAACGCCTTCTAGCGCACCAGTCTCGAGTCCGACCATCGGGTTGCGAATTCCGATGGCTGAGGGCCAAGACTGTCGGTTGACTGACGTAGGCAGACGTAAGGTCACATCGCAGAGCAGTGTCTCGATGACTTGAGCATGACACGTTCAACAAGAAGTCAAGGCAACGCCTTTATTCATTCTCCTCGACTACGGTGGCGCGTATTTCATCGGTTTCATGCTTGCCGAGTTGTCGATCATGCTGGTGATGCGCAATCGCGATGTGTCGGCGTAGTATCCGGTGCTGCTTTTTATGTATCCGATCTTCGAGACGTGCTTTTCGATCTACCGGAAGAAGTTCATCCGCGGGATGTCGCCTGGGATTCCCGACGGCGTGCATCTGCATATGCTGGTTTATAAGCGGCTGATGCGCTGGGCGGTGGGGGCTAGAACGGCGCGGGAGTTGACGCGGCGGAACTCGCTCACGTCGCCGTACCTGTGGTTGCTATGTCTGATCGCAGTTGTGCCGGCGACGTTGTTCTGGCGGCATACGTTGCATCTGTTTTGCTTTGTGGTGGTGTTTGCGGCGACTTATGTGTGGCTGTATATGAGTATCGTGCGGTTTAAGTCGCCGAGGTGGATGGTGGTGAGGAAGGGGTCACGTCACCGTTAACTCATTGTCCACAACCGCCGTACCGGGTCGAAGGTTGTCCAGCGCGAGGTCGCTGTTAGTATCTATAGTTTCGGATTTGACCAATAATCATGGTGATGAGCACTGCCGTTAGCACCGACTGCCGGGATACGCGTCGGGCCGGTTGGAGTGCTTCTAGCAAAGGATCAAGAGAGTATGTGTGGCATTGTCGGCGCGGTTGCGCAACGTAACATCGTTCCCGTCCTGATCGAAGGACTGCGTCGCCTCGAGTATCGCGGCTACGATTCGTGCGGCGTGGCGGTACTCGGTAGTGATGGGCCGCGTCGTGCTCGCAGCGTCGCGCGCGTGGCCGATCTGGATGAGCAGGTGCAGGAGAGCCACCTCGAAGGCATCACGGGCATTGCGCATACGCGCTGGGCGACGCACGGCGCGCCGGTAACCGACAACGCCCACCCGATCTTCTCGAAAGACGCACTCGCGTTGGTACACAACGGCATCATCGAGAATTACGAGTTGCTGCGTGAAATGCTGCGGGGCAAGGGTTACGTGTTTGTCTCTCAGACCGACACGGAGGTTATCGCTCACCTGATTCACAGCCTGTATCGCGGCGATCTGTTTGCCGCTGTGCGCGAAGCGGTCGGGCAATTGCACGGCGCGTACGCGATCGCGGTGCTGCATAAGGATCAGCCGCATACGGTGGTCGGCGCGCGGCAAGGCTCGCCGCTGGTAGTGGGGCTCGGCAACGGTGAGAACTTCCTCGCGTCAGATGCGCTGGCGCTTGCCGGCAGCACCGAACGCTTCATCTTCCTCGAGGAAGGCGACGTTTGCGAACTGTCGCTCGAGGGCGTGCGTATCGCCGATCGTGACGGTTACGAAGCGCAGCGCGAAGTGCGCCAGGTCGCGGCGTATGGCGGCGCGGTCGAACTCGGCCCGTATCGCCACTTCATGCAGAAGGAAATTTTCGAGCAGCCGCGTGCGATTACGGACACGATCCCGCAAGGCGATTCGTTCGATGCGGCGCTATTCGGCGACGGCGCGGGGAAGGTGTTCGCGGACATCGACAACCTGCTGATTCTCGCGTGCGGCACGAGCTATTACTCGGGGCTGACCGCGAAGTACTGGCTCGAGTCGGTCGCGAAGATCCCGACCCAGGTGGAAATTGCCAGCGAGTATCGCTATCGCGAGTCGGTGCCGAATCCGAAGTCGCTGGTGGTGGTGATCTCGCAGTCGGGCGAAACGGCCGATACGCTGGCGGCGCTCAAGCATGCGCAGTCGCTGGGGCATAAACATACGCTGGCGGTGTGCAATGTCGGCACGAGCGCGATGGTGCGCCAGACGGAATTGTCGTTCCTGACACACGCGGGTCGCGAGATCGGTGTGGCGTCGACCAAGGCGTTCACGACGCAACTGGTTGCGCTGTTCGTGCTGGCCGCGACGCTTGGGAAGCTGCGTGGGCAGGTGAGCGCGGAGCAGGAAGCCGAGTATCTGAAGCAGTTGCGCCACCTGCCGGCGGCGTTGAATAGCGTGCTGGCGCTGGAGCCGCAGATCATCGCGTGGTCGGAAGAGTTTTCGCGCAAGGAGCATGCGTTGTTCCTTGGGCGCGGCCTGCATTATCCGATCGCGCTCGAGGGTGCGTTGAAGCTCAAGGAGATTTCCTATATCCACGCGGAAGCTTATCCGGCTGGTGAACTGAAGCACGGGCCGCTGGCGCTCGTGACCGAAGCGATGCCGGTGGTGACGGTGGCACCGAATGATGCGCTCCTGGAGAAGCTGAAGTCGAATATCCAGGAAGTGCGTGCGCGGGGCGGTGAGCTTTATGTGTTCGCGGATGCTGATACGAAGATCGTGAATGACGAAGGCCTGCATGTGATCCGGATGCCGGAGCACTACGGCTTGCTGTCGCCGATTCTGCACGTGGTGCCGCTGCAGTTGCTGGCGTATCACACGGCCTGTGCGCGAGGCACGGATGTGGATAAGCCGCGGAACCTGGCGAAGTCTGTAACAGTGGAATGAGAGATGAGCGGATTCGGGACGACATTGCGTATGCTATGCGGCACTATTTAAGACGCTATAGAACACCCGATAAGACCTATCTCGTGATGATGCCGGCCATCAAAACGGTTTCGGCCTCACGGTGTGGAGACGTCCGACCTCAAAAATGACTGACTCCTACTACGCCACCGTGATCGCGATACTGGTGGCGCTGGCAACCCGTGCCGACAAGGCCGACCGCGCAGCGCGCGTTCCTCCTCAATAGCAAAGGTCACGACAACGCTGCATGAGCAGATCAGACGCCGCTGATTTGCGGGCGCTGGAGCCCCTTCGGCATGCCCGTGGGACGGTCGTTGCGCGTCGACGAGACCTATCCGAAGATTCGCGGCAAATGGGTTTATCTGTACAGGGCGGTGGATCGGGCCGGCCAGACGGTGGACTTCATGCTCAGGGCAAAGCGGAACATGGCTGCGGCAAAGGCCTTTTTCAGCAAGGCCATCAAGCATCAGTGCCAGCCGCCGGAGACGATCACACTCGATGGATATGCTGCCCCGCACCGGGTTGTGCGTGAGCTGAAGGCCGATGGCCTGCTGCCTGAGCACACAAAATCGGAATCCCGAAGTACCTGAACAACCTGATTGAGCAGGACCATCGAAACATCAAGTCGAGAACGAATGTAATGCCCGGATTCAAACAGTTCAGGAATTCATCGAGCACGATTCCAAGCATCGGGTTGATACATCGCATTCGCAAGGGCCAGTTTGATCTCTCCGCTCTCGGGCTCAAGGACACCACTTCGCCTGCCGCCTGGAATGCTGTCTTGTTCAATCGATAAGGTATCCATATCTATAAAAAAACGTCTCGACCGAACCAGCTATTTTCACCAGAACCGTTGTTCACCCGCGTGGCGGCTTTCATATACACATGCTTCACGCCGACCAGTTCAGGGAAGCCAAGCTGAGCGTGAATTTCTATCACAAGCGCCAGGGTTATATAGATACACAGCGCTATTCGGAAACATCGCAGTCGGTGTCAATGGTCAGATACCAAATGACCCTGACGCGGTGACGACGAGCAGCGAGAAGGGCACTGTTGCGCTATTTGTCCCGTGATGTGACTAAACGCCCACGGGGAACTACGCATGTCTCTTATGAAAACGCTAGGCCTTATAACTACTGTCAGGCTTATGCTAGAAATTCGCGCTTAGCGTGGTTCAACCCCCTATATCCTCGCGATTTAAGTCATCCTGTCTATATCGCCTCGTTTAGTCCAGACGCCCTTGCTGCGACAGAATCCAGTCCCGCGCCGGTTCCGCGATCGTCCCGCAGCTAATGATTGGCGAAGCCAGGCGTCCAGAACCCGAACGCATGCGTGGGCCGCAGCGGGTCCACCAGGTCGGGACGAGCCTTGCGACCATACGTTGCATCTTCCGAGCCGTGCGAGATGATCTTGTACTGACGTCCATCGGACATATAGAGGTACTGGCGATTCGCCGCAGGAAGTCCGCGCGGATCGGTAGGCACCGCCGGCAGATACTTCGGCACGAGACCGGGAATCCAGCGATCCTTTGGCGGATGCGACGCGTCGTTCACGCTGACTTCGCCCACCGGATAGGCACCGTTATCGGCGTAATACGCATTCAATGCGTTGCGGATTGCCTCGAGATCGGCCACGACATGCACGTAGCGATCGGCAGAGCACGAGAAGTCGGTAAGGCGAAGCGTAGTGAGCGGCGCGAGGAAGGCATCGATCTGCCCGTGCCTGAACCACAGCGTCCAGTAGTAACGCGCGACCAGCGGCAAGTCGTGCGGCGCATTCGGATTAAAGCGCACGTGGAGCGTCACGCGGCAGTCACGCACGGCGGCGACGTTCAGGTCCTTCAACATATAGCGCTGCAGCGGCAGGCCGCTGGCGAAGGTGGCGACATCGAGTGGCTCGTCGGCCGGATTGCCGAAGCGGCGCTCCTTGTGCCACGCGTCTTTGAACAGACCGGCGTATTCATAGTAGATGTACTTCTCATGCCAACGCGCGGTATCGTCGTCGACCCAGATCATTGACGCGCGCTCGATCTGATCGCGCGGTAGCGACCGCAAATTGACGATGGTCGACGAATCCTTAATCCAGCGCAGTTCCCAATTCAGATAGATGCTCCAGGTTCCAACGACAAACCCGCTGACCAGCAGCGTGGCGACGACGCCTCGCACAAACACGGTCGCCCGCCCCGGCACAAGCATCCCGATGACTCTGCCGAGCAGCGCCAAAAAAACGGCGACGGGTAAATTGATCAACAACGCGTTGCGCGTCGCCCAGCCGGTCGCGGCCGGAAGCTTGTTGACCACGACATAGGGAAGCATCGCGGCCACGAACAGGATTGCGCAAAAAAACACAAGCGCGAGCGTACCCGCCACGGAGGCCCGCTTTTGCACCGCGCTCCGTTGCGACTTGAATAGGCGCACGCACCCATACCCGCACGCGACCACGCACACACACAGCGCGGCAAACGCGACTGGATTCGCGGCAGGCAATGTCCACGCACGCTCGAACTGATCCTGAAGCGCCGCCACCGCGAACCGATAGAACGCCGGCGGCCAGTTTTCCGGAACGATCTCGATCTGGTTGTACGTCGCGTACAACCCCGAACTGGTCCAAAAAACGGATTTGACGTAGAAAAATACGAACGGCACCAACAGGTAGTCGACAAACTGCCCGAGACGGACAATCGCCATCAACGGATTTCTGTCGAGCCAATCGCGGCGGCGATGCAGGACCAGCAACAGCAATGCCGCGCCGTATAGCGCGATAAAGGACGCCGTGAGGAAGCTGGCGAAAAACAGCACGAGCGAAGTCAGCCTCAACAGCACTCGCGCCACGAGTCCCGCCGGAGCCGCCACCGCGCATCGTAGCGCGATCAGAAACAGCGCATAGCACACCAGATAGGGGAGCGTGATCAGCTCGAAGTACATCTGATATGCGGTATAGGTGCAGAAAATCGCCGCCACCAGCACGCTCTCGCTGGCCGACAGCATCCGCGTCCGGCGTCCGACCGAATACACCATCAGCGTCGACGCGAGGATCGATACAAACGCCGTGACCTTGTACGCCAGCAGGACATTCGGCGCAAACCACATCAGCCTGTGCAGGTAGGCAAACCAGGGGATACCGTTGTCCCTGAACATCGCGAAGAGTTCGGGTGCGTTGTGGTTTTGATACAAGCCGTAGAGAACCCAACCGTCCCAGTAAGCGCCGTTGTTCAACAACAGCGGGAAGTGGCAGAACAACACGAGAAGCGTCAGCAGCAATGGCACGGAACGGCTACTTCGGATATCCAATTCGGTTTTCATGGGGAAGAGCAGATTCGTTCCAATGTCTATATCCCGGACTCTCACCACACCGGCGTCCGGGCGCCGTCGAGGGCACCCGTATGGTACAAGCTCGCGGCAGGAATACGAGCGCAAGCTGACGGTCACCGCCACAAAATACCGCTCAATGAATATGAGATACTCTGGTTCGGCCGGCAGCCGCATCGAGGGGCCGGAATCTGGACGGCTCAAGCGCTCGTTGATCAACAGGTCGCGACTTTTGCCGACCTCATTCTTTTCACAATTCGCGGGAACCGTAATACATGGCGTCTCTCAGCCCAGTGAGCCTCGCCGGAAGCGATGCATTGTCCGTCATTGTACCGGTCTATCGATCCGCGGCCTCGCTGCCTCTTTTGCACGAGAGGCTGACCGCCGTTCTCGAAGCGGTGGCACCGGATCACGAAATCATTCTCGTGGAAGACGGCGGCAACGACGGTACGTGGAGTACCATAGTGTCCCTCGCGGCAGCCGACGCGCGTGTCCGCGGCATCCGTTTGAGCCGCAATTACGGTCAACACAACGCACTGCTGTGCGGCGTTCGCGCCGCGAAAAACCCGGTCATCGTGACGCTGGACGACGACCTGCAGCATCCGCCCGAGGAAATCCCCCTGCTGCTGGACGAACTCAAACGCGGCGACTTTGACGTCGTTTACGGCGCGCCCGAGCGGGAACAGCACAGCTTCTGGCGCGACACCGCATCTATCGTCACGAAGATCGCATTGATGAGCGCGATGGGCGCGCAGACTGCGCGGCACGTCAGCGCATTCCGCGTATTTCGAACGTCGCTGCGCGATGCCTTCGAGAATTACCGGAGCCCGCTGGTTTCCATCGACGTGTTGCTGACGTGGGGAACAACGCGCTTCACGCACCTGAAAGTGCGCCACGAGCCGAGACGGATCGGCGTGTCCAACTACAGTGTCTGGAAACTGTTCACGCATGCAATGAATATGATGACGGGCTTCAGCACGCTGCCACTCCAGCTGGCGAGTTTCATCGGCTTCGGCTGCACGCTTCTCGGTATCGTTCTGCTCGCGTATATCCTAGAACAGTTCATCGTGTATGGACGAGTCGTGCCGGGCTTTTACTTCATCGCGTCGATCACCACGGTGTTCGCCGGCGCGCAGTTGTTCGCTCTCGGCATGATCGGCGAATACCTCGCGCGCATGTATTTCCGAAGCATGGACAAGCCCGTGTATTCGGTCGCGGAAACGACGTCCGCCGACACCCTGCCGCATTGCAGTGACAGCCGGGTGGACGCCACGTGAACACGCTGACGCTGCTCCTGATGACCGAGAAAGGCTATCGCCTTCTCGCCGACACGGTGGATACGTTTCGGGATCTACTCGCCAAGGTGGTCGTCGGCCGCGATTCTGCTCTGGACGACGACTATGCCGCGCAAACGGTCGCGCTTTGCGAGCAACACGGCATCGCGTGGACCGAGCGCACGCAGCACCCCGCGATCGATACCGACTATGCGATGACCGTCGGCTGGCGCTGGATGATCGACTTCCCGGAAGACCGGCTGATCGTCTTTCACGATTCGCTTCTGCCGCGCTACCGTGGCTTCAATCCGCTCGTGAGCGGTCTGATCAACGGCGACACGCAAATAGGCGTCACCGCACTGCTCGGCTCCGCGCAATACGACGCCGGTCCGATTCTCGCGCAAGCGTCGATCGAGATCGCGTACCCCTGTACGATCGCGCGCGCCATCGACGAAATCGCCGCGTGCTATCGCGCCACCGCCTTCGACGTGTTCGCCAGACTCACGAGCGGCACGGCGCTGATCGGGGTGCCGCAGGATGAAGCAGCCGCGACCTACAGCCTCTGGCGCGACGAAGCGGACTACCGGATTGACTGGAACGACAGCGCGGCCCGGCTCGCCCGCATCGTCGATGCGCTGGGCAGCCCATATGCGGGCGCTAGCACGCTCGTGAACGGCGTGCCCGCAAGAATCGGCCACGCAGAGGCGGTGGCGGACGTGACCGTCGAGAACCGCGCGCCAGGCAAGGTCATTCGTATCGACGACGGCTTACCGGTAGTCGTCTGCGGAAGCGGCCTACTGCGTATCGGCGAATTGACGGATGCGGCGACGGGCGCATCGCTATTGCCGCTCGCGCGGTTTCGCTCTCGCTTCTCCTAAAAACGGCGCCGTTGGTCCGCTCAGGCGCGCTGCGCCCCGCAGCGTAATTTCGCGAGCCTCGCGGCGTGTATTCTTGGAAATCGTCTTCTGCATATGGTTCTGACTACGCAGATCCTGCGCTTCGGCCTCGTCGGCCTCGTCTCGAACGCCGTGCTGTACGGTCTGTACGTACTTGCGACGAGCATGGGTATCCAGCACACCGTCGCGATGACGGCGGTGTTCGCGCTCGGCGTGCTGCAGACTTTCGTGTTCAACAAGCGCTGGTCGTTCGCCTATCATGGACCGCGCGGCGGTGCCATGCTACGTTATCTGATTGCGTACATCGCCGCTTACGCGATCAATCTGACCGCTATGCTGCTGCTGGTCGACGTCGAAGGCTTTTCGCATCGCGTCGTGCAGGCCGTAATGGTGGTGGTCGTCGCGCTTTTTCTTTTTCTTGTACAACGGCTTTGGGTATTCCGAAGCCCGCCTATTTCAGTTTGAGTGTAGATGAAACGCTGTCCAAATTGCGGCGACCTCGACGTTGACGCGTCATGGAAGTGCACAACCTGCGGTGCGGCGCCGCGCCGCGTCGGCGAGGTCCTGGAACTGGCGCCAGCGCTCGCGTCGGCGAACAGCGGCTTCAGGGTGGAGCATTTCGATCAGCTCGCCGCCGTGGAAGAGCGCAACTTCTGGTTCCGCGCCCGTAACCGGCTCATCTCGTGGGCCGCGCGGCCGTTCATGAAACGCGGCGCGAACTTCTGCGAAGTGGGCTGCGGTACCGGCTACGTACTCGCCGGCCTCGCTCGCGTGTTTCCGGACGCGCATTTCTCGGCGACGGAAATCTACTCGGACGCGCTGTCGTTCGCGGCGGCTCGCGTGCCGTCCGCGTCGCTCTATCAAATGGACGCGCGGTCGTTTGCGTTTGCCGACGAATTCGACGTGATCGGCGCCTTCGACGTCCTTGAACACATCGAGGAAGACGAGGCGGTCATCGGCGAACTTCACGGCGCGCTCAAATCGAAGGGAACGCTGCTGCTCACCGTCCCACAGCATCCGTTCCTGTGGAGCCAGCAGGACGAACAGGTGTGTCACGTGCGCCGCTATACGCGCGGAGAAATACAGACCAAGCTCGAGCGGGCCGGATTCCGCGTCGTGCTGTCGACGTCGTTCGTGTCGCTGCTGTTTCCCGCGATGGTCGCTTCTCGCAAACGGTCCCGCGTCGATGACGCACAATACGACATGACCGCGGATCTACGTCTGAGCAGACCGGTCAACGCGATCATGGGCGCCATGATGGCGATCGAGTTCGCTCTGATCCGGCTCGGTGTGCGTTTCCCATTCGGTGGTTCTCTCCTGATCGCCGCCCAGAAAACAACTTAACGTTCGTATGAATCCGACCCAACCGTACGCAGTGCCGTTCAACCGGCCGTACATGACAGGCAACGAGTTGACCTACATCGCGCAGGCGCACGCGCTCGGCAACCTCGCCGGCGATGGACCGTTCACGGCGCGCTGCCAGCAGTGGCTCAAGACGCAGACCGGCAGCGGCCAGGCGCTGCTCACGCATTCGTGCACCGCAGCGCTCGAGATGGCCGCGCTGCTGCTCGACCTGCGGCCGGGCGACGAGGTCATCATGCCGTCGTACACGTTCGTCTCGACCGCCAACGCTTTCGCGTTGCGCGGCGCGACGCCAGTTTTCGTCGACATTCGCCGCGACACGCTCAATCTGGACGAAATGCTGGTCGAACAGGCCATCACGCCGAAGACGCGCGCGATCGTCGTGGTCCACTACGCGGGCGTGTCGTGCGAAATGGACACGCTGCTGGCGATTGCCACCGCACACGGCCTGAAGGTCGTCGAAGATGCCGCACAAGGCGTGCTGTCAAGATACAAGGGCCGCGAACTGGGCGCCGTCGGCGACATTGGCGCGTACAGTTTTCACGAGACTAAGAACGTCATCAGCGGCGAAGGCGGCGCGCTGCTTGTCAATCGCGACGAGTTGGCGCAGCAGGCCGAGATCATCCGCGAGAAAGGCACCGACCGCAGCCGTTTTTTCCGCGGCGAAGTCGACAAATATACGTGGCAGTCGATCGGCTCGTCGTTCCTGCCGAGCGAGCTCACCGCGGCCTTTCTGTGGGCGCAGCTCGAACAGGCCGAGTCGCTTACGCGGCGCCGGCTGGCACTCTGGGACACGTATCACGCGTCGCTTGTGGAACTCGAAAACCGCGGCCTCATCCGCCGCCCAGTGATCCCGGCCGATTGCGAACACAACGGCCACATGTACTACGTGCTGCTTGCTCCGGATATCGACCGGGGTGCCGTGCTTCAGCATCTGAAGTCGGCTGGCGTGCACGCCGTGTTCCACTACGTTCCGCTTCATTCCGCACCGGCGGGATTGCAGATCGGCCGGGCCGCCGCAATCCTGCCGGTCACTGACGCACTCTCCGCACAACTGATCCGTTTGCCGATGTGGATCGGCCTGACGGCGGAACAGCAGGCGTACATCGTGGCGACATTGACCGAAGGTGTCTCGATCGCGAGGAAATAGTGTTTTCAGTCTTCCAGCAGATGCATCATTTTCCGGCACGACAAGGGATCCGCGACCACCTTGGTGTGAAGCGTTACTACGACACGAGCGCGAACACGATTGCGACGCGCGCAGCGCGTACGGCGGCACGGTCGATCGACCAGCAGGTCGACCTCATCAGCGCCACGACAGCATCAGGACCTGCTGATGATCGGAGAGTTGCAGTTCGAGCGTGGCGCGGTCGCCATCGATGAATCAATTCACCGGTGGACTGACAAATTCGGCGCCGGCTTCGCACACAGGGCACCACATGGCATCTCGACGAGAAGTTTGTGTCGCTGTGTTGCGAACCCTATGTGCTGTGGCGCGCAGTCGACAGGCCTTAACGTACGAAAAAATCCGAATCTTGAGATCCTATGAAGCAGCCGGATCGCTAACAGCCTGATTCGTAAAATCAGGGCGTCGATTCCAGTTCACGGGAGAACATCATGCACACAGATCTGTCATCGTCGACCGGCAGCGGTGAATTATTGCTGGCGGTATCGATCGAGCTGGCCATAGCAAAGTGGAAGGTCGCAGTGCACGACGGCCAGCGCGAAAAGCCAGCTATCCACACGGTGCAGACGCGCATGCCGCTGGCCGCATGCAAGCAGTGCCGGACCTGTTCGACGCGCACAAGCAAAAATGGGCACTGCCTGCGGACGTGCGCGTCGTAGTGAGCTACGAGGCCGGCCAAGACGCATTCTGGATTATCGAGCACTTCAGGCGCTCGGTATCGAATGTTATGTGATCGATGCCGCGAGCATTCCCGTCGAACGCGACCAGCGGCGCGCAAAAACCGACCGGCTGGATGTCTGCGTGCAGTGGCCGTGCTTTTGGTGATGTGTGCTCACGCGCCCTTCAACCGGTTTTTTACACCCTACCTAGTCGGCCCCAATACCATCATTGCCGATTACCTCCCATGGTCGTCGACCAATCCACACTTTTTTAGTGCTGGCAATCTCGGCTTTCACACTCACACGCCACTTCCTAGAAATGCCCGCCAGGCAGGAAATCATGCATTTCTATCGACGAGTAGCTTCACAGCTACACTCGTGACCCAACTACCGACAAGAGCGCCAATCGTGCCCGCGAATTTTCACTCAAAGATGTCACTCACTTCTTCGAACTCACTGCGTGGCATCGCGTTGCTTCTGATTTCTCAATTTTTCCTTGTCTCGATGGACGCGACGGCGAAAAAGCTTTCTTTGACCATTTCCGTCCCATTGCTCGTTTGGGCACGGTACACAGTACACTTGGCGCTGATGGTAATTTTCTTCGCGCCATCTCGCGGCCGCTCGATGCTTGCTACCAAGAGCCTTCCCACACAGCTATGTCGCGGACTGCTCTTGCTTGCGACGAGCATTTTCGGACTAGTAGCTCTGCACATGTTGCCGATGGCAGAGACGGCGGGCCTGGCATTCATGTCGCCCTTGATTGCTACAATATTGGCTGGCCCTTGGTTGGGTGAACGGGTGGGGCGTCTCGGCTGGTGCGCAATCTTGGCAGGAGCGTTAGGCGCGGCTCTCATCTCGCGCCCGAGCAGCCACTTACCACTACCGGGAGTACTACTTGTATTAGCATCCGCCGCCTCATTCAGCTTCTATCAGATACTAACGAGAAAACTGAGTCAAACTGAGGACAGTGTGACGATGCTTTTTTACACTGCGTTAATCGGAACCGTGTGCCTCAGTGTCGCGCTCCCGTGGATCCGGCAAGAAGTGACGCCAACATGGACGCAGGACATTGCGATTTTGTCACTAGGGGTGTACGCAGGTGTCGGTCATTTCTGTGTCATTCACGCATTCCGGTACGCGCGGGTTTCCACGCTAACGCCGTTCATGTACGTCCAGCTGGTCTGGGCCGCACTGCTAGGATGGATCATATTTGGTCATTTTCCGGACGGCTTGAGCATTGTCGGCATACTCATCATTGTCGTTGGTGGGTTACTGCTGTCGTTTGCGCGGCACACACGAATCGCCGTAAATATCCAGTCGTCCAACGAACTGAGCGGAGCGCGCTCGAGCTTTGACAAACGAATTAGTCCACCCTGAATAAACCAGAGGGCGTCGTGCGACGGAGCTTTGAAGCGGAAATGATGTTATGAAGTTTGCAGGAACCTAGCACATTAACGCGGGAATCCTGCATTTTTCGATGAGCTGCAGATGGGTCCGAAGACGCCTGCGCCGGAACAAGATTTCTTCCGGCATCCGCAGCGCGAACAGGTCAACCTGAAGCATCCGCTGGTGCGCCTGACTGACCTGATCAACTGGGAGCGGCTGGGCGCGTGATGAACGAGAGCTTCGCGTCGAGCAAAGGTCGACCGGTGAGTTCGCCGCGCCTGATTGCGGGGCTGCTGTATTTGCAGCACACATTCGATCTGTCCGACGAAGAGGTCGTCTGGCAATGGGTGCAGAACCCGTACTTGCAGGTGTTCACGGGCGAGACCAATTTGCAGACCGAACCGCCGATCGACCCGTCGAGCCTGACGCGCTGGCGCAAGCGGCTGGGCGAAGCCGGCGTTGAAGAGCTGCTGGCCGAGACGATCGAAGCAGCGAAACGTGGCGGTGTGATCAAGGCCGCGAGCGTGAAGCGGGTGATCGTTGACACAACGGTGATGGAAAAAGCGATCGCCCATCCAACCGATTCACGCCTGCTGGAGCGGTGTCGCGAACATCGGGTGAAGGCCGCGGCACGGCACGGCCTGAAGCAGCGGCAGAACTACAACCGCGAGGCGCCGCGTCTGGGGCTGCAGATTGGCAGCTACGCTCACGCGAAGCAGTTCAAACGCATGAGGAAAGCACTGCGCACGCTGCGTTCACGCGTTGAACGAGTGATGCGCGATGTGGAGCGACAGTTCGCCAAGGTGGCAAACCCAGGCCGTCCTGCATTATTGGAGTTGATTGGCCGCACGAAGCGCATCCTGGCGCAAAAGCCGAAGGACAGGAACAAACTTTATGCGCTGCACGCACCGGAAGTCGAGTGTCTGGCCAAGGGCAAGGCCCGCAAGCCGTACGAATTCGGCGTGAAAGTGTCAATCACGACGACCCACAAGGAAGGACTGGTAGTTGGCATGCGTTCGATGCCGGGCAATCCGTACGACGGTCATGCGCTGGCTGAAGCGCCGGAACAGGCGGCGATCCTGTGCGACGCCACACCGGAAGTCGCCATTGTCGACCGGGGATACATGGGTGTCGCGCTCGACGGCGTGAAGATCTACCACCCGGACTTGCGACGTCGCATCACTCGCGGACTACGTGCGATGATCAGGCGACGCAGCGCGATCGAGCCAGCCATCGGTCACATGAAGACAGGCGGAAAACTCGACAGGAACTGGCTCAAAGGTGCGCTGGACGACGCGATGCACGCAGCACTGTGTGGCGCCGGCCACAACCTCCGGATGATTCTGAGGAAGTTACGGCCTCTTTGTGTCTTCATTCTCGCTGCCTTGTTCAACCGCAGCGCTGCTGCCGACGTGATGGCGTGACGCCAGCGACATGAGAAACGAATTATTCAGGGTCGACTAGCTCAACAACGAAGTCGTTATCACCGATCACGCACGTAACGGTGATTGTTCCGGGGCGATTCTACAAACTACGGTTCCCACCCGGGCGTCAACGACGGGACCACGCTAAATCAGACACCGAACAACCCAACTGCTCTCATGCAGACAAACTTCGACACCCTTTTGGCGCGGGAGTCGTGACGGTGATTGATCGTGCAGAACTTGGCTCAACGTTAGCCGACGATCCACAGGGCGCCTCCCAATACGCGCTAGCGCCGCTGGCGACCGAACTGGCGAACAGTGACACCGACATCGTCACCACCAAGCCAGAGATCAACGATGAATTGCAGTTCACGCCCAAGCAGTACGAGGCAAAGCTGACGCAATGGGTCAACACACTGCAGCCAGACTGCGTGCATCCGCTTGACGTTGGATATGAATTCAAAGAGGGGCAATACATCGTAAGCCTTTACCCGATCTTCAAAGCGATGCTGGCGGGGTAAGAATCGCCGTTCAGTACGCGCATGACCCTGAGTAGCGCCATATAATGTAGCACCGTTGCAATGCGAATGTAAAAATTACATGACCGCACCGCCTCCGTCGCTATGGCTTCGGATTTTCAAGAAAGTAAGCCTTGATCCAGTCATCGTTCGCCTAGGTAAAGAGGCATTCGCGGCCCGCAAGCACGTCAACCCGTATCCCAAACATACGGTCGAGCATGTCTCGTGGAGGACTGGATACAACGAGGCAGATGACTGGAACTACGTCTGGTGACGACGCAGAGGGCATTATTTTGAAGAAAACAGATATTCCGGGGCTAACCGGTCTGCGCGGACTGGCTGCGCTGTTGATCGTGATCCATCACGTCGGATTGCTGGTGCTGCCGCTGCGCGGAACTGTCGTCGGGCCAGCACTGGGCAAATGCGGCTTGCTCGGCATGAGCATTTTCTTCGTACTCAGCGGATTCGTGATCCACTACAACTATGCGGCGAAGGTCGTTGTCGGAGGCCGCGGAATATCCGATTTCCTCATTGCGCGCTTTGCCAGACTCTATCCGTTATATGCGATCTTCGTCCTCTGCAACTTCGTCTACAATCACAGCGCATTTCCGGCATACGCCCACTTTCTTCCGGTCAATCTTCTCGGCATCCAGTCATGGATATATTCGGTCCATGGCACGATAAATCTCACGCTTTCACAGGTCTATGCGAACAACGCATGGTCCATTAGCACTGAGCTGATGCTATACCTCATGTTTATCCCGCTGGCGATGTTCGCCCGGCTCGGATCGGCAAGCTTTAAGCGCGGGATCACGCTTGTTGTACTGGGGATCGTCGGCCGAATCGTGTTCGTGCACTTTGCAGGCGGCATGGGCAATCGACTCGCAACTGCTTTCGGTGAATCACCGGCGCTGCCAGCAGACCAGTGGCTGATCTACTTTTCGCCGTACGGTCGTATATTCGAGTTCATCGCAGGAGTAGGACTTTCGGAACTCTGGTCAGCTCGGGCACTTACGACGGCGGAAAAGCGGGTTGCGGGCCTGCTGGGGACGATTGGATTCGCCTATATTCTGACGGCGTTCTTAGACGCAAGTATGTTCTCGCTGCCTAATTTCTTCGAAGGGAACGACCTTCATATTGGATACGCAGTTGCAGTACCACTGGCAATCTTCGCCATTTGCTTGAATGGAAAAATTCTCTGTGGGAAGATCGCACTCTGGATTGGGGAGATCAGCTATTCACTGTATCTCGTTCACGGCGTGATGATTCCGATCTTCGGAGGGACGGACAGCATGATGGGCTATGCGCTGAAAGCGACCATGTTCATTTCGACACTGATCATCGTCGCTACTCTGACTCATGCTTTTGTCGAGATGCCATCCAAGAATCTCATCATGAGTCTATACAAGCGTTACACAACACCATCAAAGTCATCGCAGTCCTATACATAGACACCAAAGACGACAGCACGCGTCAAAACAGGCGGCGGCCCACTGCGACGTCGTTGCTGGTTTGACGAAATTTTTCCCGTCGACCGGATATCCTGTATCGACTGTGCCAGTGGGCGGCAACGAAATTGCGGTCGCCCCATTCGGCGGCGGCCAGAATATGGATGAATTCTCTGAATATCTGCGAACGGACTGTCAAAAGTCCAGTCGAAAAACAGTGCCCGCATCTGTCAAACTTAAGGGGGTAATCAAGAGCACCATTTGTACGTGCGTCCTTGAGACTCGCAACTCGTTACACCGCTCGAGGAACCCCGGTCACGCTCTGCAACGCAGGTGTAGTAGCCGGCTGATATTCCGGCACCCAGCGCCGCAAGTCACGTCGAACCTCCTGATCGCTAGGCACACGATGCTGCATCAACCAAGGGAGCAGTTCGTCCAGTAGATTATCGGGCACCTCGCGTGCCTGCGCGATGCGCAGCTTCGGATGTGGCGTTCGCGTGGTCGCCTCGTCGTCGGCCAACAGTTCTTCGTACAGCTTCTCGCCGGGTCGCAAGCCCGTAAATACAATGCGGATATGGTCTTCGCTGAATCCGTAAAGTCGGATCAAGTCTCTAGCCAGATCGACAATTTTTACGGGCTCCCCCATATCGAGAATGAAAATCTCACCGCCCTGCCCCATGCTCGACGCCTGCAACACAAGCTGCGCAGCCTCAGGAATTGTCATGAAGAAACGCGTGATCTCCGGATGCGTGACCGTCACCGGGCCACCTTTCGCGATCTGCTGCTGAAACTTTGGAATGACGCTTCCCGCGCTGCCCAGCACGTTTCCGAAACGTACCGTCTCGAACTGCGTACGCGTGCTGGTCTGCTGCAATGCCTGACACGCCATCTCAGCGAGACGCTTGCTTGCACCCATCACGTTAGTCGGGTTCACGGCCTTGTCTGTCGAGATCAGCACAAAATGCTTTACGTCGTGACGAATCGCTGCCCGCGCCACCCGGTACGTGCCCAATACGTTGTTGCGCACCGCCTGCCACGCGTTGAGTTCTTCCATCAACGGCACGTGCTTGTAGGCAGCGGCATGAAAGAGGATGTGCGGCGTGTAGCGAGACAACACCTGATCAAGCAGCAGCGAATCTTTCGCATCGCCGATCACGGGAATCACCGACAGCGCCGGAAATCGCTCGTGCAATTCTTCCGTCAGGCGATACATCGCATATTCAGATAGATCGAATGCTACAAGCTGGGCCGGTTCGAAGCGCAGAATCTGGCGACACAGTTCCGAACCAATCGAGCCGCCGGCGCCGGTCACCATCACAACACGGCCGCGCAACAGCGCTTCGACGTGCGGCATGTCGATCTTTACCGGCTGTCGACCCAGCAGGTCTTCCAGGTCGATCTGACGCACGCGCGACAGAAACGCCTGGCCTTGCGTGAGCGCGGTTAGCGCCGGCAACACCATGGCTCGCACCCCAGCACGCACGCACATCGTCGCAACACGCCGTTGCGCATCGACCGATGCCGACGGAATCGCAATGATTGCGTGCTCGACCTTCATGTCCGTTGCCCAACGCTGCAGATCGCTGATCGGGCCCAATACCTTGTACCCGTATATCTCGCGGCCTTGCTTGGCAGGATCGTCGTCCAGCAAACCGACCAGCCGCCATTCGCTCGAACGCGACAGTTCACGAGCGAGGCTCGCGCCGGAGTTGCCCGCACCGAGCACAACGACCGGCTTACCCTGCCCGATCAAGCCGCCATATAGATAAAACTCTTTTGACGCACGATACAGCGCGCGCGAACCGCCCATGACGAGGAACAGAAGCGCGGGGGAAACGAGCAGCACTGAGCGCGGTATGATCGGATGAGGCTGAACCATCACCGCCACCATCATCATGGCGAAGGCGCCGGCCAGCACCGCCTTCGCGATACGCATGAGGTCCGGCAAACTGGCGAACACCCACATGCCACGGTAAAGGCCAAACACGCGGAACATCAGAGCGTAGACCGGAAGGGTCCAGACGAGCGCCTTGATGGCGCCGGTCCAAAAATCACTCGGGACAGAGCCATTGAAGCGGATCAGATACGCGGCAAGCCAGGTTCCGGCGACCGCGCATAGGTCAAACAGGAAAGCGCTAAAAGATAGCCAGGAAGCTTTGTGCCGAAACATCCGCGTCGCACCTCAGGTTATTCGAAAGTTACCGAGTTAAAACGACGCCATCTCGAATCGACGCCGATCCCGATCAACGCCAGCACACCCACCCAAAGGCCAACGCTACACCATTGAAGCCTTGAGGGCCAGCCTAGGGACAGTTCGGCAAGGATTATGCCACTCAGCATGACCACGTACCAGACGCAAGCGGTCTTCGCATGTCCTAAGCCATACCTCACCATGCGCTGATAGTAATGATCGCGATGTGCTTGCCAGATTTTCGCTCCGCGAAGCATACGCCGTAGCAGTGTCACTGAAGCATCGCCAATGAATGGCGAAAAGATCAGCGCAGGAAACCAGATCGGCCACACATCGTCGCGCCATCCCAAGTAACCGAACGCACCGGCCAGAAACCCCATCGGAATCGAGCCGGCGTCGCCTAGGAAGATCCTAGCAGGATGAAAGTTAAAGATCAGGAAGCCGGCGGCTGCCCCCGCCACCGCGGTGGCGGCCAAGGCCAGTTCCGACGAAGGGTGCGCGCTGATCGAAGCGCCAACGGCGTAGCCCGCAAAGCCTAGCAGCGTCATGCCGCCGGCGAGACCGTCGGCGCCATCCATGAAGTTATACAGATTGATCAGCCACACCATCAGAAACGCCACAATCGCAAGCAGCCATACCGGCACCTGGGCCGGATAAACGGCGACGACCGCGATCACGACAACCAGGTGCGCGGCGAACCGCACGCGGGCAGGCAGGCCCCGGCGGTCGTCGATCTGCGAGACGGCCGCCACGAAGAGCATCCCGGCCGCAGTCAACCACAACAACGGTGCGAACAGCGCTATTGCGATCGCGACCACAGGGACGATGCCCCACCCACCGATGCGCGGCGTCGGCCGGGTATGCAGGGAGCGGTCGTTAGGAATATCCGTGGCGAGCCGCCACGCGATCCCCGATACGAGGAGAAACCAAAGAATGCCCGCACAGGCGACCGCTGTTCCGGCTCCGACGAGCGGCTCGAAAAACCAGGGTAAAACCGCGTTGTGTTGCATCAACATCCATACGCCTCAATGCGTTGTGCGATACCACTCAGCTGTCGCAGCCAACCCTTCATCGGTCGAATAGGGTGGCTGCCAGCCAAGCACCGTCTGAATGCGCGACGTGTCGACGCGCAGGTCGCCGACCAGCCGGTCGACGGATTCGGTGCGCCCCGTCAACCGGCCCGCTGCACGCAGCCAACTGGTCGGCATGGGCACGAGCCGGGTCGGCTTGCGCAGGTGCCGACCGATAGACCGCGCCAGCTCGGCGACTGTGGGGGCGTCGCGGTCGGCGACATGAAAACAGCCTCGGGCGGCACGCGGATCCGTTGCGCATTGCGCAAGCGCCTGCGCGAGGTTGCCGACATACACTATGCTGCGACGCGCGCCGACCGAGCCAAGCGGCAGGGGCACGCCGCGCGCGATCGCCGTCATCAGGCTGAGGAAGTTCGCGCGCACGTCCGGTCCATATACGAGCGGAGGCCGGACAATGACGATATCCAGGCCCGTACGCGCGCCAAAGCTCGCCAGTGCCTGCTCCGCCTCGAGTTTTGAGCGGCCGTAGGCGTCTTGCGGGGACGTCGGATCATCCTCGCGCAACGGCTGACCGGCATCTGTTTCCGCAACGGCCTTGATGCTGCTGACGAAAACCATCCGGCGCGCGCCGTGCCGGTATGCCGCTTCGGCTACACGTTGCGAGCCGTCCACATTTGTAGCCCGAAACTCGGCAAGCGGGTCCAACGCTGCGTCGCGCGTCACATGAACGCGCGCCGCCGTATGCACCACACAGTCGACCGAAAGCCCTTGTGGCCAATCAGCGCCGAGCCCCGAGAAATCCTTGCTGTCGTGCACCCACTCCTGCACGCCGTCGACGCAACTGCCAGCCCTCCTGACGAGCCCGGTGACCTCGCGACCACCGCAGAGCAATTCCCGGCAAACAGCCCGGCCGACGAAGCCGTTTGCGCCGGTAACAAGAATTCTGCTCACAGCCATTTCCAGCCGAATCGGTTGAAGAACTTGAAGGCGGAAGCAGCAAACATCCTGATATGCGCCGAGCCCTTGCGCGATGCGCCTCCGCCATGATGCAACACGCGCACGCCGGGAACGTACGCGACACGCGCGACGTCATGCGCGCGCAGGCTAAGATCGTAGTCCTCGAAGTAGAGGAAATATCGCGGATCGAAACCGGCAAGGCGCTTCAGCAGATCCGTGCGGAACAACATAAAACAGCCGCTTACGATGGGCGGATCCCAGACCACGTCGCGCTCATTTATCACATCGCGCATTTCGTAGCGCGCCAGACGCCGCCGGAAATGCCGTTGCACGCCGTGCGGCATGAACCCACGCACGAAAAGATCGAACAACGTCGGATAGCGTCGGCATAAGTACTGTAGCCCGCCGTTCTCGTCTCCGATGCGCGGCGTCAGCAAGCCGACTTCCGGATGTCGCCCGAAGAACGCCAGCGCCTCAACAAGAGCCGTCGGATCGAGGTCGATGTCTGGGTTCAGCACCAGATGATAGGCGCTCGCCGTGTGCTCTATGGCGAGGTTATGGCCACGTCCGTAGCCGACATTGCCGTGGCCTCTGACGACGCTGCAGCAGACGCCCTGCTCCTTCAGCAGGTCCATGCCGGCCGGCGTGTTCACCAACCCTCCGTTGTCGACAAGGTACACCGTGACCGCCAACTCGGGGCGTCCGCGACGCAACTCGCCACAGGCAGCGGCCAAGCTGGCGAGCGTCCGTGCCAGCAACTCCGCATCAGGCCGATAGACTACAATCGAAACCGAAAATCCATCAGTGTTGCGCTGCTGCACAGTTGTAACATTCATATAGAAGAGTAACGTATCGCGCCTTCCCGCCGTTCTTTTGATAAAAACTGGAGTTGGTCGCAACGGCTCGCAAGTGTGCGCAAATTTGGTCTCCCAAGCAAGCAATTCTCGTCCCACATCCCGGCGCAACAATCCGACCGCCCGACTAGGGAGCAGCATTTCTGGCCCGACGCTTGCTCAGACTCGTCTACCACCTCGGCGCGCGCCGATCGATAAAGCGTCGGAAGCGCTTCAATTCGTGCGTCCTCGGGCTCGGACGGGGTTGACTGGAAAGAAAAGTCACTGTGTATAATCTTCATTTTTAGTGCTCGCCTGCCGGCCTGTGCGGTGTGCGGGACGGCCGTACTGCCCGCATCTTAAAGTCCTACAAACCCATTGCTTATTATGGAGTGTAAAGGGAATGAAAGGTTTATGCTAAAGGCAGACGGACAATCATTTAGGAACGGATCGAGCAAATTGACGTTTTCTGGAAGTGTCGCTCTTACGTCGGCTGAGTATCACTCACAACATAGACCCGCTGTCCGAGCCCCTGTGAGGCACGCCTCAACGTCGGTCACCCGGTGTGCACGTCGTACTAATGGCCGCTAGGCGGACGCTTAACAAATGGCAGACCGCCAATCTGTCGATCTTGCGGGTTCGCTGAATGCGCCGGCCAAGCTGCATTCGGTCCTACGTTCGGATACTCGCAGCGGCACCAGACTATCGAATTTCACAGATCCGGCACAACACCGACCCCCGACCCGGTAAAGAGGACGCAATTTAAATGAAAGCAGTGTTGCTCGCTGGTGGCTTGGGCACCCGCATTTCCGAAGAAACCTATCTGAAGCCAAAGCCGATGATCGAAATCGGCGGCCGCCCCATCCTTTGGCACATCATGAAGACGTATTCCGCCCACGGCGTCAACGACTTCATCGTGTGCTGCGGGTACAAGGGTTACGTTATCAAGGAATACTTCGCGAACTACTTCCTGCACATGTCTGACGTCACGTTCAACATGTCCGACAACACAATGGAAGTTCACCAGAACAACGCGGAGTCGTGGCGCGTGACGCTAATCGATACTGGCGAGCACACCCAGACCGGCGGCCGCCTGAAGCGCGTTGCGCAGTATCTCGACGGCGAAGACTTCTGCTTTACCTATGGCGATGGTGTCGGTAACGTCGACATCACGAAGTTGATTGAATTTCACCGCGCAGGCGGCAAGCTCGCCACGCTGACCGCAACGCAGCCTCCCGGCCGTTTCGGCGCGCTTGATGTTCAGGAAAACCTCATTCGCAGCTTTCAGGAGAAACCGCACGGCGACGGCGCGTGGATCAACGGTGGTTTCTTTGTGCTGTCGCCCAAGGTGATCGAATACATCGACGGCGACGATACGATTTGGGAACGCGGCCCCATGGAGCGGCTTGCGCGCGAAGGACAGATGCAGGCATGGTTCCATAGCGGCTTCTGGCAGCCCATGGATACCTTGCGCGACAAGAATCACCTTGAAGATCTTTGGAATTCGAAACAAGCGCCGTGGAAAGTGTGGGCATGAACAAGCAATTCTGGCGAGGCAAACGCGTTCTCGTAACCGGCCACACGGGCTTCAAGGGCGGCTGGCTTTGCCTGTGGCTGCAACAACTCGGAGCCGAGGTAAGCGGTTATGCGCTGGCTGCGCCGACCGAGCCAAGCCTGTTCGACACCGCGCGGGTTGGCGAAGGCATGAAGTCGGTCATCGGCGACGTCCGCGATCTCGAACATCTGGCACGCGTCTTCGCCGAAAACCAGCCAGAAATCGTGATTCACATGGCGGCGCAGCCACTCGTGCGTCTGTCGTACAAAGAACCGGTTGAAACCTACTCCACCAACGTGATGGGCACGGTGCATCTGCTCGAGGCAGTGCGCCGTACACCGTCGGTGCGTGCAGTCGTCAACGTGACGAGCGACAAGTGCTACGACAATCGCGAATGGGTCTGGGGCTACCGGGAAACCGAGCCGATGGGCGGCTTCGATCCGTACAGCAACAGCAAGGGCTGCGCTGAACTGGTCACCGACGCGTACCGGAATTCGTACTTCAACCCGAACGCATTCGCGGAACACCGCGTCGCGCTCGCCAGCGGCCGCGCCGGCAATGTGATCGGCGGCGGCGACTGGGCGGGCGACCGCCTGATTCCTGACATGATGCGCGCGGTCAGCGCAAGTGTGCCCGTGCAGATCCGCAATCCTCATGCGATCCGGCCGTGGCAGCACGTTCTCGAACCATTGAGCGGCTATCTGCTGCTCGCCGAAAAACTCCATACGGAAGGCCCGAAATTCGCTGGCGGATGGAATTTCGGCCCGAACGATTCCGACACGCAACCCGTGCAGTGGATCGTCGAGCACCTAGTTTCACGCTGGGGCGACGGCGCCGCCTGGCAGCGCGATGCAGCACCGCAGCCTCACGAGGCGACCTATCTGAAACTCGATTGCTCGAAAGCAAAGAGCCTGCTCGGCTGGTCGCCGCGTTGGACGCTTTCTGAAGCGATCGACCACATCGTCGAGTGGCATCAGGCTTTCCTGCGGAATGCCGACATGCGCGCGCTGTCCCTTTCACAAATCAACGCTTACCAAGTCAAATGAATCCCAGTAAAGAGCAGATCAAAGAGCAAATCATTCAATTGGTCGGCCAGTATGGCGAACTTTCCACGCGCGCACCCGACTTCGAACCGGGTGTTACGGTCATTCCACCGTCGGGAAAGGTCATTGGCTCGCGCGAACTGGAGTTGATGGTCGAAGCATCACTCGACGGATGGCTCACGACCGGACGCTTCAACGATCAGTTCGAACAACGACTCGCGAAGTTCATCGGTGTCCAGCACCTGATCACGGTCAACTCGGGTTCGTCGGCGAACCTAGTCGCGTTCTCGACGCTGACGTCGCCGAAGCTCGGCGACCGCGCGATCAAGCCAGGCGACGAAGTCATCGGCGTCGCCGCAGGCTTCCCAACCACCGTGAACCCGATCCTGCAATTCGGCGCGGTGCCGGTGTTCGTCGACGTCGAACTGGGCACGTACAACATCGACGCTTCGAAGATCGAAGCCGCGATCAGCCCAAAGACCAAAGCGATCATGTTGGCCCACACTTTGGGCAACCCGTACAACCTCGACGTGATCGTCGCGCTGTGCAAGAAGCACAACCTCTGGCTGATCGAGGACTGCTGCGACGCGCTCGGCTCGACCTACAACGGCAAGATGGTCGGCACGTTCGGCGACATCGGCACACTGAGTTTCTACCCGGCCCACCACATCACGATGGGCGAAGGCGGCGCGGTGTTCACAAACGACCCGGAGCTTCGCCTGATCGCCGAATCTTTCCGCGACTGGGGCCGTGACTGCTACTGCCCGCCGGGCAAGGACAACACCTGCGGCAAGCGCTTCTGCTGGAAGCTGGGCAACCTGCCTGAAGGCTACGACCACAAATACACGTACTCGCACCTCGGCTACAACCTGAAGATCACCGACATGCAAGCCGCCTGCGGCCTCGCGCAGCTTGACCGCGCGGCCGAGTTCGTCGAAGCGCGCCGCCGTAACTTCGCGTACCTGAAGGACCGTCTGAGCAGTTGCGCCGAATTCCTGATCCTGCCGGAAGCGACGCCGAATTCAGATCCGTCATGGTTCGGTTTCCCGATCACGCTGAAGCCGGAAGCCGGCCTGCGCCGCGTCGACCTACTGACCTATCTCGACCAGAACAAGATCGGCACGCGCCTGCTGTTCGCTGGCAATCTGACGCGCCAGCCTTACATGATCGGCCGCAACTACCGCGTGAGCGGCGAGTTGACCAACACCGACGTGATCATGAACGACACGTTCTGGGTCGGCACCTTCCCGGGCCTCAAGCAGCCGCAGCTCGACTATATCGCCGAGAAGATCGAAACCTTCCTCGGCGTGAATTTCTAAGCGGCCCGGCAAATGAACGGAGCGACTCTGTGAAAGGCAACAAGCCAATATGTTGAACAAGCTGAAAGCCGCGTTCACCGGCGACCGGGAAACGCGCAAGAAGATGTTGCGCTACCTGCTCGTGGGCGGCCTCAACACCGCCTTCGGCTATTTCGCGACCGTCGGCTTGTACTACGCATTGCGACCGCATCTGCACATCGTTGTGATCGGTGTGATCGCCAACGTAATCTGCATCACAGAGTCGTTCATTACCTACAAGCTTTTCGTATTCAACTCGCGCGAGCCTTGGTTGCGCGAATACCTGCGCTGCTACGTGGTGTACGGCAGCAGCGCGCTCATTGGTATCGCCGGATTGTGGCTACTCGTGAATGTCCTAGGCATCCCGTTCTGGCTTGCTCAAGGCTTGCTCATGAGTGTCAGCGTAGCCATTTCCTACGCCGGCCACGACCGATTCACTTTCAAAAAAGTACAGCGCGGATGAGCGACAAGAAACTAATTAGCATCGTAGCCGGCTGCTTCAACGAACGCGACAACATCGCCGAACTCCATCAGCGCATTACGGCTGTGATGGCGCAGGTGCCGCATCTCGACTACGAAATCCTGCTCATCGACAACGCATCGACCGACGGCACCGTTGAAGTCATCCGGGAAATCGCCGCGCGAGACAAGCGTCTGAAGGCGATCGTCAACGTCCGCAACTTCGGCCACATCCGCTCGCCGTATCACGCGCTGCTGCTCGCACAAGGCGACGCGGTGATCGGCATGGCGTCGGACCTCGAAGATCCGCCTGAGCTGATCCTCGATTTCATCCGCAAGTGGGAAGAAGGATTCAAGGTGGCGATCGGCGTGCGCCGCAAGCACGAAGAACGCGGCCTCATGCCGCTCATGCGCAAGGCCTACTACGCGCTGATCACGCGTATTTCTGAAGTCGAACAGGTGCAGAACTTCACCGGCTTCGGTCTTTACGACAGGGCCGTGATGGACATCCTGCGCAAGATCGAAGACCCGTATCCGTATTTCCGCGGCCTGATCTGCGAAATCGGCTACGCGCGCGCCGAAGTGCCGTTCGACAAGCCAGTGCGCAAGCGCGGCATTTCGAAGGGAACGTTCCTCGTCTATCTCGACAGCGCGCTGCTCGGCATCGTCAACCACTCGAAGGCGCCACTGCGTCTCGCGACGATGATCGGCATCGCGATGAGCGGCCTCAGCTTCCTGACCGGCATCTACTACTTCGTGCGCAAGCTGCTGGCGTGGAGCGAGTTCCAGATGGGCATCGCGCCGCTCGCGATCGGCGTGTTCTTCTTCATGGGCATGCTGTTCCTGCTGATGGGGCTGCTCGGCGAATACGTCGGCCTGCTGGTCACGCACACGGTGAAGCGGCCGATGGTGGTCGAGCGCGAACGCATCAACTTTGACTGAGAGTTTTATGGAGCACACGATTCCGAGCGGCCACACGCTGTTCCAGCGCGATCTGGAACATGTCGCCGCCCAACTGGAAGGCGATCTAGCGCAGTTGCGCGACGCCCATCTTTTCATCACAGGCGGCACTGGCTTCTTCGGCATCTGGCTGCTCGAGAGCCTGCTGTGGGCGAATGAAAAGCACGCGCTGAACCTGCGCGTGACGGTGCTGAGCCGGTCGCCAGAGAAATTCCTCGAACAGCGTGCGCCGCACCTGCGCGGCCGCACGGGACTGAACTTCATCGCTGGTAGTCTGACCGATTTCGAGGCCCCCACTGACGCGTGCAGCCACATTCTGCATGCAGCGTCGGAGACGAACCTCGAACAGTCCGGCGACTGGGCGCAGCGCCACCTGGACGCAGCGATTGACGGCACGCGCCGCCTGCTCGACATGGCCGCAGCGCATCGTTCGGAAGCGGTTCTGATCACGACCTCCGGCGCGGTCTATTCGCCGATGGACTCGGTCGTCGACGACCTTTGTGTGGAAGGGCCGACCGGCGTCGCGGACTACGCGTCCGAACGGATCGTCTACGGCCAGTCGAAGCGCATGATGGAAATCATGACGTCGGTCGCCGCGCAACGGCATGGCTACCGCGCGCTGATCGCCCGCTGCTTCGCGTTCGTCGGCCCGTACCTCGCGCTCGACAGCAACTATGCGATCGGCAACTTCATGCGCGACGCGCTCGCAGGCCGCGAAATCGTGGTTGGCGGCGACGGCACGCCGCTGCGCTCGTACCTGTACGCGGCGGACCTCGTCGTGTGGCTGATCCGCGTGCTGGCACGCGGCCGCTCGGGCGTGCCGTATAACATCGGCGGCGACGAGATCGTGTCGATCGGCGAGCTGGCGCGCATGGTCGCGAAGGTCGCGGACACGCCGGACGCGGTGCGCATAAAGGGCACGCCGGTGTCGGGCTTAAAGCCGTCAGCGTATCTGCCGTCGCTGCAGCGCGCCGTAACCGAACTGGATTTGCAGGTCTCGATTCCGCTTGAAGAAGCGATCCGGCGCACGATGGCGTGGCATCGCGCGCGAACCCGCGCAACGAACCCGATTTGATATCCGAGTACGACATGAAACAACTTGTTTGCATTCAAGGCCTTGGCTTTGTCGGCGCCGCAATGGCAGTCGCCTGTGCCCGTGCGGGCACGCGCAACGGCGGCGCACCGGTATTCGACGTGGTCGGACTCGACCTCGCCACTGAAACCGGCGAGCACCGCGTCAGCAAAATCAACACTGGCGAGTTCCCGTTCGGCACGACCGACACGAACCTGATCGCCCAAACCCGACACGCGCACGAAGCCGGCAATCTGAAGGCCAGCACCGACGTGAGCGTGCTCGCTGCGGCGTCGATCGTGGTGGTCGACGTGCACTTCGACATCGGCGATCTGACGGGCGAAGGCCACCTCGAATTCGGCCCGTTCATTCGCGCGATCGAAACGGTCGGCCAGCACATTCAGCCGGGCACGCTGGTGGTCGTTGAAACGACGGTGCCGCCGGGCACGTGCTCGAAAGTGATCCGTCCGGTGCTCGACCGCTGCGCCGAAGCGCGCGGCCTGAAGGCCGGCGCCTTCCTGCTCGCGCACGCCTACGAGCGTGTGATGCCGGGCGACAACTACCTCGCGTCGATCACCGATTTCTGGCGAGTGTTCGCGGGCGACACCCCCGAAGCCGGCGACGCATGCGAGGCCTTCCTGTCGCACGTCGTCAACGTCGCCGAATTCCCGCTGACGCGACTGTCTCACACGACGGCGTCGGAAACGTCGAAGGTGCTCGAGAACAGCTACCGTGCGGTCAACATCGCGTTCATGGACGAATGGGGCCGTTTCGCGGAGAAGGTCGGAATCGACATGTTCGAAGTCATCAACGCGATCCGCAAACGTCCAACGCACAACAACATGAAGCAACCGGGCTTCGGCGTCGGCGGCTACTGCCTGACCAAAGACCCGCTGTTCGCCGATCTGGCCGCGAAAGACATTTTCAATCTGACCGACATCGAGTTCCCGCTGTCGCGCAGCGCGGTGAAGATCAATCAGGACATGCCGCTCTATTCGCTCGACAAGGTCCGCGGCGCGCTCGGCAGCCTCGCCGACAAGCGCCTGCTGCTCGCCGGCATTTCGTATCGCCAGGACGTAGCCGACACGCGCTATTCGCCGTCGCAGCCGTTCTATGAAGGCGCGGTGATCGAAGGCGCGGAAGTGAGTTGCCACGACCCGCTGCTCGGCCATTGGGACGAACTCGAACTGGACGTCGCGACGAGTCTCGACGCCTGCCCGGATGTCGACGCGGTTGTATTTGCTGTGCCGCACAAGGAATTCCGCGCATTGCAGCCGGCCGCGTGGCTTGGCGGCCGTAAGCCGTACATCCTCGACGCCAACGACTGTCTGTCGCACGACCAGCGCGCGCAGTTCGCCGCGCTGGGCTGCCGCGTCGAGTCAATCGGACGAGGCACGCGCGCTTAATCACAGAGCGGGCAGCGGGCGCGGCAATCGCCCTCGGCTGCACCGAACTGACGGCGTACGGAAATGCGCTGGCATACAACATACAGGAGTTGAACGTGAAAGTTTTGATTACGGGCGGTGTCGGTTTCGTCGGTGGGCATCTTGCCAACAGCTTGGGCGAAGAAGGACACACGGTCCATCTTCTCGACAATTTCAAACGCGGCGTGCAGGACCCGTTCATCGAGCAAGCCGTCGCCAAATACGGCGTGAAGATCATCAACGCGGATCTACTCGACGAAACGTCGCTGCAAGCGCTCGATGACGACTACACGCACATCTACCACCTCGCGGCGATCATCGGCGTCGTGCACGTGCTGCAACGTCCGTACGAAGTGCTGACCGCGAACGTGCGCATGACCGAGAACGTGATCAACCTCGCGCGCCGCCAGAAAGCGCTGCAACGCCTACTGTTCAGCTCGACCTCCGAGGTCTACGCAGGCACGCTGATCCACATGGACATGCCGATCCCGACGCCGGAAACGACGCCGATCGCGCTTACCGCGCTGGAACAGCCGCGCACCAGCTACATGCTGTCGAAGCTGTACGGCGAAGCGATGTGCAACATGAGCGGCCTGCCAGTCACCAACGTCCGCCTGCACAACGTGTACGGTCCGCGCATGGGCATGTCGCACGTAATTCCCGAGTTGCTGTTCAAGGCGTGGAAGTCGAAAGACGGCGACTCGCTCGACGTGTTCAGCGTCGACCACAAGCGCACGTTCTGCTATGTCAGCGATGCGATGCGGATGATTCGCGCGCTGACCGAGTCGGACAGCGCGGTCGGCCAGACAGTCAACATCGGCAACGAATCTCCGGAAGTTACGATCGGCGAAGTCGCCAGCGCCGTGGTGTCGGCGGTCGGCCGGCAGTTGACGCTAGTGCCGCAGGCAGCCACGCCGGGTTCGCCCGCGCGCCGCTGCCCGAGCACGCGCCTGCTCGACAAGCTGACCGGCGTGCAAGGTGTCGTCGGCCTCGACGAAGGCATCGCGCTGACGTACCGCTGGTATCGCGAAACCGTGTTCGAAGGCCATGGGACGACCGCGCAATGATCCCGTTAGCCATCCCCAATCTCGCCGGTAATGAACGCAAGTATCTGAACGAGTGCATCGACAGCACGTTCGTGTCGACCGTCGGTCCGTTCGTCACGCGCTTCGAGCAGCAGATCAGCGAAGCGTCCGGCTACGCGTACACGGTCGCGACATCGGCTGGCACGACCGGCCTGCACGCCGCGCTGCTCGCGGTCGGCGTGAAGCCTGGCGATCTCGTGGTGGTTCCTGGCCTGAGCTTCATCGCCACCGCCAACGCGGTCGCGCATGCGCACGCGCAGCCCTGGCTGCTCGACATCGACGAGGCGTCGTGGACGCTCGATCCGGTCGCGCTCGCGAACGCGTTCGAAAACGAAACCACGCCGGGCGTCGACGGACTGCCGGTGCATCGCGCAACCGGCAAGCGCGTCGCCGCGATCGTCCCGGTCTACACGCTCGGCATGCCGGCGGACATGGACCCGATCGTCGCGACCGCCCGCAAGTTCGGCGTGCCGATCGTGGCCGATGCGGCCGCCGGACTCGGCGCGACCTACAAGGGCCGTCCGCTCGGCGACATGGGCGCCGACCTGACGATGTTCTCGTTCAACGGCAACAAGACGGTCACGGCCGGCGGCGGCGGTGCGATCTCCGGCAACGACAAGAAGCTGGTCGACCTCGTTCGCCACCTGACCACGACCGCCCGCGTCGGCGCTGACTACGATCACGATCGCGTCGGCTTCAACTACCGGATGACGAATCTGCAAGCGGCCGTCGGCTGCGCGCAAATGGAGTTGCTGGACGCGTTCGTGGCAAAGAAGCGGGCCATCGCCCGTTTCTACGACGAAGCGTTCAGCGATCTGCCGCAAGCGCTGCCGTTTCCGTCACCGGAATTCGCGCAAAGCGCGTGCTGGTTCTCAGGCTTCATCCTGAAGACCGGCGACTCCGCGCCGCTGCGCGCAGCGTTACGCGAGGCGGGCGTCGACGCTCGCCCGTTCTGGAAGCCGCTGCACTACCAGGCGCCGTTCGCCGATGCGCCGCGCGGCGATCTGCATGCGTGCGAGACCATCTGGCAACGCATCGTGACCCTGCCCTGCTCCACCGGCATCACCGACGAGCAACTGAACGAGGTGGTGGCCGCCGTTCGCCGCGAGGTCGCCGGTTCATGAGTACGACGCGACGCCGGATCTGCTTCGTCACGGGCACGCGCGCGGACTACGGTCACCTGTACTGGGTGATGCGAGAAGTGCAGCAGGATCCAGATTTGCAGTTGCAGGTCATCGTCACCGGCGCACACCTGTGCAACGCATGGGGCCGCACGGTCGACGTGATCGAGCGCGACGGTTTTCCGATCGACGCGCGAGTCGACATGCAATTGTCCGGCGACTCCGGTGTCGCCACGTCGAAGTCGACGGGCCTCGCGGTCATCGGCCTGGCCGACGCGTATGAACGCCTCGCGCCGGATCTGATCGTGCTGCTCGGCGACCGCTACGAAGAACTCGCGGCGGCACAAGTCGCGCTGCTGATGAAAATCCCGGTCGCGCATATTCACGGCGGCGAGACGAGCGAAGGTGCGATGGACGAATCGATCCGTCACGCGGTCACCAAACTGTCGCATCTGCATTTCGTGGCGGCCCGCGCGTATCGCGACCGCGTGCTGCAACTCGGCGAGAACCCAGCCGCGGTATTCGATTTCGGCGCGCCAGGGCTCGACCATCTGACCCGCACGCCTTTGCCAGACCGCGCCGCACTAGCCGCACACACCGGTTTGCCGCTGGACGCACCGGTGTTCGCCGTGACCTATCACCCGGTCACCCTGAACGCGCAAGATCCGGCCATCGCAGCCAACGCGCTGATCGGTGCACTTGAACGCTTCCCGACGGCGAACATCGTGTTTACCGGCGTGAACGCGGACCCCGGCAATTCAGCGATCGCCCGCGTGATCCGCGAGTTCACCGTGGTGAATCCGGCGCGCGCCAGGTTCTTCGATTCGCTCGGCCAGCAGCGCTATTTGAGCCTGTTGCAGAACGCGGACGTGGTGATCGGCAATTCGTCGAGCGGGTTAATCGAAGCACCCGCGCTGCGTGTGCCGACAGTCAACATTGGCGACCGCCAGCGCGGCCGTCTGAAGGCCGTGTCGGTGATCGATTGCGCCGACGACACCGAATCGATCGTGCAGGCTGTCGAGCGCGCGCTATCGCCGCAGTTCCGCGCGCAATTGCCGGCGGACGTGTCGCTGTACGGCAAGGGGCACGCGGCCCCGCAGATCAAGCAGGTGCTGAAGACCTGCGATCTGTCGAACATTCTGATGAAGAAGTTCTTCGATTTTCACCTATGACGGCAGCGATGTCGGCGAACGAAGTATGACGAATACGAAACTCTATGTGCTAGGCGGCGGCGGTCACGCGAAGGTCGTGATCGACGCGCTGACGGTAGGCGGCGCGACTATTGCCGGCCTGATCGATCCGCGGCTCGAGGTCGGTGCGATTGTGCTCGGCGTGCCGGTGATCGGCGGCGACGAATGGATGACGAAGCTCGATCCGCAAGGCGCGCAGCTCGCGAACGGCATCGGCGCGACGGTGAAGAGCCGCGTGAACCGCAAGCTGTTCGACCTGTGGTCCACGCAAGGCTTCTCGTTCGTGTCGGTCGTGCATCCGTCTGCGATCGTCAGCGCCGAAGTCGAACTCGCGCAGGGTTGCCAGATCATGGCCGGGGCGATTTTGCAGCCGCACGCGAAGATCGGCGTGGGCACCGTGATCAACACGGCGGTCAGCATTGACCATGACTGCGTCGTCGGCGCGCACTGCTTCATCGCGCCTTCGGTCACGCTGTGCGGCGGCGCGACAATCGGCGAGGGATCATTCGTCGGCGCTGGCGCGACGCTGTTGCCCGGCGTGAAGGTCGGCAACAACGCACTGGTCGCGGCCGGCGCGGTAGTCGACGCCGACGTCGCGGACGGCGATTATTTTCAGCGCTAATTTTTCGGCAAGCAGCGCTACACCTAACATCTTAAAGAGCTGGTTATGAACGTATCTGACGCAGTTATCCGTTTTCTCGAAGAACGCGGCATTGGTAAAGTCTTCATGCTGTCGGGCGGCGGCATCATGTATCTGCTCGATGCGCTCGGCAAGAGCAAGAAGCTCGGCTATGTTTGCAATTACCACGAGCAGGCGTGCGCGATCGCGGCCGACGGCTACGCGCGGATGAACGGCTTCGGCGTCTGCTTCGCGACCTTCGGCCCCGGCGCGGTCAACGCGCTGGCCGGCGTGGTCGGCGCATGGTACGACTCGGTGCCGATGCTGGTCGTGTCGGGCCAGGTGCGCTCCAACCTGGTCGCCGACTACACGAAGGTGCGCCAGGTCGGTCCGCAGGAAGGCAACGTGCTCGAGATGGTCAAGCCGGTCACGAAGTATGCGGTCTCGCTGCGCGATCCGAACACGATTCTGAGCGAGTTGGAAAAGGCTTATCACATCGCCAAATCGGGCCGCCCGGGTCCGGTGTGGCTTGAACTGCCGCTCGACATGCAGTCGGCCGAGGTCGACTGGGACGCGCTGCCGCATTGGGAAGGCGAAGAAGCGAAGGCCGATCCGAGCGCCCAGCATCTGCCGGAAATCCTCGAATCGCTGAAGACGGCGAAGCGCCCGGTGCTCGTTCTCGGCAACGGCGTGCGTTTGTCCGGCATGCACGAGGCGGTGCTCGAACTCGTGAACAAGCTCGAAATCCCGACGCTGATCCCGTACACCGGCAAAGACCTGCTGGAGTGGGACAACGAATATTCGTTCGGCGTGTTCGGCACGGCCGGTCAGCGTCACGCGAACATCATCCTTCAGAACTCGGATCTGGTCATTGGTCTCGGCGTCGGCTTCTGCGTCGCAAAGACGGGCTTCGAAACCAAGAAATTCGCGGTCGGCGCCAAGAAGATTTTCGTCGACGTCGATGCCGGCCAACTCGAAGGGCACCCGCTGAAAGCGGATCTGCCGATCCTCTCCGATCTGCGCGATTTCGTACCGGGCCTGCTCGGCGCTCTCGGCGGCTACGAAGGCGCGCATCGCCCGTGGCTCGACCTGTGTGCGACGTGGAAGAAGCGCTACCCGATGGTGCCGGAGGAGCTCCGCGCCGACGGCGAATTCATCAACTCGTACGTGTTCATGGACACGCTGTCGGACGTCGCGGCCGAAGGCGATGTGGTCGTCACCGGCAACGGTCTCGACTGCGTCAGCTTTTACCAGGCGTTCAAGATCAAGAAGGACCAGCGCGCGGCGCTGAATGGCAACTGGGGGTCGATGGGCTGGGATCTGCCAACCGCGGTCGGCGCGCACTATGCGACCGGCAAGCGCACGCTGTGCATCACCGGTGACGGCAGCCTGATGCTGAACGGCCAGGAATTGCTGACCATCGGTGCAAACAAGCTGCCGGTCAAAGTGTTCGTATTCAACAACGATGGCTACGGCTCGATCAAGGCCACACAGAACAACTTCTTCGAAGGCCGTTTCGTCGGCAGCGGTCCGAGTTCCAACGTCTACAATCCGGACTTCGAAGCGCTCGCGAAAGCGTTCGGCCTCGACTACGTGAAGGTCAGCCAGCATTCCACGCTGCGTCAATCGCTGGCCGACGTCGTGAATGCGGACGGCCCGGTGCTGTGTGAAGTCATGGTCTCGCCGGAACAGTGGATTTCGCCGAAGGCGACGTCGTTCAAGAACGCCGAAGGCAAGATCGAATCGAAGCCGCTCGACGACATGTTCCCGTTCCTGCCGGCCGACGAGATCGAAGAAAACCGCCGCCTGGCGCAATCGCTCTGATCCGGCGCGCGGGTCCACGGGCATCGCTGCCGGCGCCCCGCGCACACCATCGAATGCCATTTTGATTCTTGAAGGATGCTTGACATGAGCGAGCGTTGCATAGTGATCGCCGAAGCCGGCGTCAATCACAACGGTTCACTGGATCTGGCTCATCGACTCGTCGACGTGGCGGCGCAAGCCGGCGCGGACTTCGTCAAGTTCCAGACCTTCCGCACCGAGGCCCTCGTTACGCGCACAGCGCAAAAGGCCGACTACCAGAAGCGCACAACAGGTCACACGGAAACCCAGTTCGAGATGCTCAAGAAACTTGAGCTGGACGAAAACGCGTTCCGCGAACTGGCGGCCTATGCGAAGTCGAAAGGCATCGGTTTTCTGTCCACGCCGTTCGACATCGAGTCCGCAGGCTTTCTCACGACGCTCGGCGTCAGCGCGTTCAAGGTGTCGTCGGGCGACCTGACGAACATTCCGTTCCTGCGCGAACTCGCGAGCATGGGCCTGCCGATCATCCTGTCGTCAGGCATGGCGACGCTCGGCGAACTCGAGGAAGCAGTCGACACCTGCGAACGCGCCGGCGTGCCGATCGACAAGCTCACTTTGCTGCATTGCACCACCGAATATCCGGCGCCGGCCGAAGAGATCAACCTGCGTGCGATGCAGACGATCGCGGCCGCGTTCCCCGGCGCAACCTTCGGCTACTCGGACCACACCGAAGGCATCGAAATTCCGATCGCCGCCGTCGCGATGGGCGCGCAGGTCATCGAAAAGCACTTCACGCTCGACCGCACGATGGAAGGTCCGGATCACAAGGCCAGCCTCGAGCCCGCCGAACTCGCCGCGATGGTTCGTGCGATCCGGCGCGTCGGCGTCGCACTCGGTGACGGCCGCAAGCGCCCCACCGCTTCCGAATTGCCGAACCGGCAAATCGCGCGTAAGAGCATCGTCGCCGCTCGCCCGATCGCGAAAGGCGAAACGTTCACCGAACAGAACCTCTCCATCAGACGGCCCGGCAACGGCATTTCCCCGGCCCGCTGGGACTCGCTGATCGGCCATCCGGCCGGCCGCGACTACGCGCAAGACGAACTGATCTAATAATCGCACCCGCACGACAGGCGCGCCTGCCCCAGAGCAGGCGCGCCTGTGCGCACCGTGCTCAGTCGCCAACAATAAGGAAGTAGCTTAATGAATCAGGCGGATCTCTGGATTCGACGCCTCCCCATCGCTTTTTTCGCAATGTTCGGCGGGACAGCATTTATCCTTTGTAATCCGGGCTATTTCTGGGACGACTGGGTCTGGATCTTCCAGGATCCGACTCAAATGATCCGGATCGGCAAGGAACTCGGCATCTGGTGGGGCGGTTACGCGACCAACTTCATCAATTCCCTGGCCTCGCCGTCGCTGGCGATGCGCGGTGTCGCGCTCGTCGCCTGGGTCGCGTCCGCGGCCGCGTTCGCTTATGTGTTGCGCAGCAGAAAACGCGTGCTCGGACCCGAGGCGTTCCAGTTGTTCCTGATCTATTGCGCGACCCACGTGTCGCTGGTCCGCTTCCTGACGAGCGTCGCGTTCTACAACGTTTACATCGCCGCGTTCTGGATCGGCGCGGCCGTTTTCGTCGCGAACAGCAGCCGCCACAAAGCGATCATCTTAAGCATTCCGTTCTTTTTCTTCTCGTTCTATCTGAACTCGCTGCTGCTGCTTTACGCGCTGATGTTCGCATTCCTGCTCTACGAAGACTTGCGTGGACAGGTGGCGCTCGCGCCGCTGCCGAAAGTGGCCGACGTCGCTCGCACGCCCCGCGTCATCGTGCCCGCATTGCGCGATATCGCGCGCCGCGGCCTGCCGCACCTGCTCGCGTTCGCGCGTAGAAACGCGCTGCTGATCGCGCTGCCGCTCGTCTTTCTGCTGACCAAGCGGCTCACGACGATCAAATCCCCACTGTACGATAGCTACAACGAAATCGCCCGCCACGAAGTGCTGTCGACGATTGTCACGTCGTTCACGCTCGTCGCGCCGGTGCTGCGCGACTTCTTCTCATATGCCGTTTCGCATACACCCGGGCCGCTGGTCGCCGGTGGCGTGGTGATCTCGTTCGTGCTGCTGCAATTGCTTCCGCGTACGCAGGAACGCCCGACGCTGCGCTTCATCGCGATACAGGTCGTGCTCGGCCTGCTGCTGTTCGCGGCCGCCACGTACCCCTACATCGTCGTCGGGAAAGTGCCCGATCTCACGAGCTTCTACGAAAGCCGACACATCATGCCGGCCATCGCCGGGCTGGATCTGCTGATCATCGCGACAATCAATTGCGCCGACCTTGCATTCGGCGGATGGCGAGTGTGGCGCTGGTTCGGCCGCAACCTGCTGGTCGCATATGTAGTGGGCGCGTCGGTCGGCAGCGCGTTCAACACGGGATCGGAGTTGTGGCGCGACTGGTTCCGTCAGATCGCGATCATGGACTTCGTCCGCGATCACCAGGCCGAGTTGAAAGACGTGCGCACTTTCGTAATCGACGACAAATCGTTCGACACGCGGATCGGCAACCGGATGGTCTGGAATTACGAATACACTGGCAACCTCATTACGGTGTACGGCACGCGCGACCGCTTCGGCGTCGGGGTGACCGAATACACGGACTGGAGCCCTGCGGTGCCGCTGCTGACCAATACGTTCCTGCGTCAGCGCTACAACATCGCCAACCTGGACTTCAGGCAGCCGCACGCGATCATCACGCTGTATAACGGACTCGTGCCGTTCAAGACGCTGCATGTGCTTGAAGTGGTAAACATGTATCTACACGGCGAAAACTGGCGCCGCGAAGCCGATCGCTTCACGACGATCGACATGGCGTACGAGCAGATCGAGGCGGAAGACCGCGTCGCGGAAATGTATGCGATCGCGGAGCAGCTCGCGCGCTACAAGCGTGAACACGGCGCGTATCCAGCCGCAGTGCCGCTGGCGGCGAACGGAACCCCGTATCGCCAGATACTATCGAACAAGCCTGTGCCGGCCGAAGTGCATGGCGACATTCCAAGCCTCTTTCCGGACTACATGGCGCGCCCCGCCACGATGCAACCCCATCCGCAAGGCACGCCGGAATACGTGTATATCTCGGACGGCCAGGACTACAAGCTGATTTACGCAAACCCGCCGGATTATGCATATGCAAAGCAGTCCCATCCGGCGCTGATCGACCGCCAACGGCAGGCCTATGGCGTCTGGACGCTCGGCGCTCGTGCCTGGTGAAGCCCTAATATGAAGTGGATCAACATGCTATCCTTAGGATAAACTCAAATAGCGGCGTCCTCCATACGGCGCTGTGAGAGTCACATGTCCGTGAACGCCGAAATGACGCGCGTTCACGCCATGTCTCCCCACCGCTCTATGCAGCGCGAAACCTCGCCATCAGTGGCTGACACTGATTAGTTTGGCGTGCCGTGTATTTCACGCGCATCGCCTCCGGCCTAAACATCCCCACGTTTTCATTGCAGTAAGATCATGACGAACTTCGACAATATCGATAGCCTAAGCGTATCGTTCGACTCAAAGATATCCGACGTCATTGCTCGGATTCAGGCGAGCGGCCCAGTGGCCTGCGCACTGCTGTTCGACCACGACAAGTTCGTCAACATCATCACGGACGGCGATGTGCGGCGCGCATTTCTCGAAGGCAACAAGCTCGACGACGCCGCGATCGAAATCCACAAGATCAAGACCCGCAGCGCACGCCCAGCGCCGATCACAGCGAGCGTGCATTCGTCGCGCGAAGAGCGGGAAAATCTGTTCCGCACGCATTCGCTGCGCCAACTGATCCTGACCGATGCAGACGGCAAGCCGGTTTCCGTAATCGATCACCACGCGGTTAATCACGCGCCGAATTACATTGACCGCAGTTTCACGGCGGTCGTGATGGCAGGCGGCTTCGGCACACGCCTGCGTCCGCTGACCGAGGACATGCCGAAACCTATGCTGCGCGTGAACGGCCGGCCGATGCTCGAGATCAGCATCGAAAAGCTCGTCAACCATGGCGCTAGCCGGATTTTCATCTCAACGCACTATCTGCCTGAAAAAATTACCGAACACTTCGGTAATGGTGAAAAATTCGGCGTCGAGATTCAGTACGTGCACGAGAAGACCCCGCTCGGCACCGGCGGCGCGCTCTCGCTCGTGCCGTTCCACGACGAGAATACGCTGGTCTTCAACGGCGACATTCTGACGAATCTCGACATCGGAATGTTCCTTGCATTTCACCTGCGCAGCAATTCGGCAATGACCATTGCTGCAACGCAGTACAGCTTCCAGGTTCCGTTCGGCGTGATTAGCGAAAACAATTCGTTTGTTACGCATATCGAAGAGAAACCGAACTTCAGCTTCCTCGTGAATAGTGGTATCTACTTTCTGTCGAAACGCGTGTTCGACACGCTTCCGGCGTCGGGCCACTACAACATGACAGATGTCGCTCACAATCTGATCAAATCGTCGCTCCCGGTGTCGTGCTTCCCGATCTTCGAACATTGGCTCGATGTTGGCCGGCCCAGCGACTACGAGCTCGCTTCGAAGATTTTCTAGGCGAAGGACCGGTATGAGCAACATGACCGACGTCGAACACCGAGCGCGGCGCCGGTGAGCAGCGTGTCCCTGCGCCTGCAGTCCATTTCGCGCGATCTTGCTCTCGTTCTGTCGCTGCGGCTTTGGCAAGCCAGTGCCGGCCTGCTGACCACAATCCTCGCAGTGCATTTCCTGTCGCCGGAAACGCAGGGCTGGTACTACAGCTTCATCAGCGTCGCCGCGCTCTACACACTGTTCGACCTCGGCCTGTCGATGGTGCTCGTGCAGGTGTCGGCGCACGCGTTCACTGGGCTGCACTGGAAGCCCGACGGCAGTGTCGAAGGCGAAGCCACTCCCTATTTCCACGCGCTCGTCCACAGCGCATTGCGTTGGTACGCGCTGACTGCGCTGGTCTTCGCGGTCGCGATCGTGCCTGGCGGCATGCTGTTCTTTGATTCGAAAAATTCGGCCACAATCCACTGGGTCGCGCCGTGGCTCGTGCTGTGCGGACTAACCGCGGCCGGCCTGCTCATCACGCCGTTCCTATCGATTCTCGAAGGCACAGGGCAGATCAGCCGCGTGTACGCACTGCGGCTGTCGCTGGCGGTCTGCGGATCGATTGCCTGCTGGGCGACGCTGGCCGGCGGCGCGGGCTTATGGGCAACCGTGATGGTGCCCGCGGCGACGCTGCTGATCCCATTGATATGGCTGGTCCGCTACCGGCGCGGTCTGTTGCAGATCGCATCGCTCAGCGCGGGGCACGGCTTCGACTGGCGGCGTGAAGTCTGGCCGCTGCAATGGCGGCTCGGCATCAATCTGCTGTGCGGCTATCTACTCACGCAGATCAACATTCCGATCCTGTTCCATACGCAAGGCGCGGTGATCGCCGGTCAGCTCGGGCTGTCGCTCGCAATCGTCAACACGCTCGGACTCGTCGCGCAATCGTGGATCACGCGGCGCGTGCCGCTGATGGCGCGCGCCGCCGCGATGCGCGACTGGCCAACGCTTGATCACATGTTCAAGCGCGACTTCACGATGTCCTCGGTGATTTTCGTCGTGATGGCGGTCGGGGTGCTCGCCATGGACCTGCTGTTCGCCGACACGAAATACGCACACCGCGTGCTGCCGTTCTGGCAACTGGCGGGCCTGCTCGTGTTCGTGTTCAGCAACCAGTTGATCGGCGGGCTCGCCGCGCATCTGCGCAGCTTCCGCCGCGAGCCGTTCATGTCGACGCTCGCGACCACCACGATCTTCACGCTACCGCTCATCGTGTGGGCGGCGGCGCATTATTCGTCGGCGGGGCTCGTGACCGTTCTCGCAGCAGTCAATCTATTCCTGAACCTGCCCATTGCCTTCCTCATCTGGTGCCGGTGCAACCGGACTTGGAGACAAGATTCGTGACCGTTGAAGCCTCACCTCTGCTGACCATCGCTATTCCGACTTTCACGCGGGCGAATTATCTCGAACTGAATTTGCAGAGTCTCGTCGAAGAGTCGCGTTCGCTCGCACCCGGCGTGCTCGAAGTGATCGTGTCCGACAATCATTCGACCGACTCGACGCCCGAAGTCGTCGCGAACGCAATCGCGCAAGGCTTGCCGGTCCGCTATATCCGCAACAAGATCGATATCGGTTCCGACGCGAACATCGCGCAGTGCTTCAACGAAGCGCGCGGCCATTACGTGCAGATCATGGGCGACGACGACATTTACGTCGCCGGTACACTGTCGTATCTGATCGATCATTTGGAGAAGGCGGAGTACGGTGTGGTCTGCCTGCGTCCGTTCGGCTATGAAGTGGACCCGATCGCCGAGCATCCGGGCGGCGACGCCCGCGTCGAACAGTACGATCAGGTCGGCGATTTTCTCGCCGCAATCGGACCTTACATCACGTTCATCTCGTCGTGCGTAATCAACCGGCGTGTTCAGCAGGATATCGATGCGCGCCAGTTCTGCGGCAGCAATCTGGTGCAGGTGCACCTGGTCGTCAACGCGGCATTGCAAGTAGGCCGGAACATGTATCTGAAGCGCTATATTCTCGCTTGCAAGCGCGCCAACTCGGGCGGCTACGATTTCTCCGAGGTCTTCGTCGAACGGCTTGGACGCATTCTGGATTCCTACCGTCCCGCCGGCCTCAGCGCACATGCGATCGAGCAGTTCGAAACGCGGATGCTCAAGTCGTATCATCCTTTCAATCTGGTTCGGCAGCGGCTCGCACGGCAGGGCGATCTACGAGAAACGTACCGGCGTTTCTCGGCGCGCTTTGGCAAGCGGCTGCTGTTTCGGTGCTGGGTCGCGCCGATCATCCGCTGGCCGCGTCCGTTCGCGTTGGCTTGGGGCATGATGGCGACGCTGGTCGGCCGGCTCGCGAACGGCGACCTGCGCCGCGGCGCGCATTTTATGTGGAACAAGCTGCGCCGGCGCAATCCGCCTGCGTCGTAACGACGGTACGGGCGACCGGCGGCGACGCAGCTTGCGCACAAAAGATGAACCGAGTGCCTCGTTCCAATGGTCCCGACTGGCGGCAATTCACATGAGCCATAAAAACCTCGAAATCGAGCGGTTGCGTGCAGTCGCGGTGCTGCTCACGATCATCGTTCTCGCGCCGTTCAAGCAACTGTTCAGCCCGCATCTGTACTCGCCGTTCACCGGCGTGGATCTGTTCTTCGTGATCTCCGGTTCGTCGTATCGCGCTCGTTCCTCGCGGCGCTGCTAGAGACGCTCGGCGCGTCGCCGGTCGAGCGTCTCGAACACTGCAAGCAGCCGATCATCGCGTCCTATCTGCGGCGGGTCTTCCGAATCGCTCCGTCCGAGTTTTCTATATTTTTCTGTACTGGATTGTCGCGGTCGTGATGAAGACGACCGGCAGCATCGCGATCTTCGCGCGGCCCGCCGACATCTTTCGCGAAGGCGTCGCGTTCGCGGGCGGCATCTACAACTACGCGATGGTGCACGGCGGCATCCCAACCAACATATCGCACTACTACAGCCTGTCCATCGAAGAGCATTTCTACCTGCTGGTACCGTTGCTGCAGGTGCTGTGCGGCCGCACGTCTGATCGGTTGACGGTGTTGGCGATCGGTGTTTGTCTGGTGCTGTTCGTCGCGCGGCCGATGACGGCGGTCAGCATCGTCGATCTGTCGCATACGCGTTTCGACGAACTGCTGTATGGCGTGATCATCGCGCTGCTGGTCGACAAATACCGGCATCTGCCGGTGTGGCGATTCGAGACCATCGCCGATGCAAGCGCGGACCGTCCGTCCGCGCTAATCGACACGCTGAGCAATGCGCGCGTGCGCGCAGTGCTCAAGACGCTGGTCGGCCTCGGCTTCTGTCCGCTGCTCGCGCTGCTGCCGGGCGTGCTAAACACCGATATCCTCGGCGGCGCTTCAAGGCAGTTCCTTTTCTCGAGCGCGGCGTTTTGCGGCTATGCGCTGGTGTCGGTCGCGCTCGTGACCCTCGCATCGCTCGAACGCGGCTGGATACTGAACATTCCCGGCCTGACCGGCGCACTCGAATGCATCGGCGCGCGCTCGTACTCGATTTACCTCGGCCACGTGCTGCTGATCCTCGTCTACAACGATCTCTACTTCCGCTACTACGAACAGATTTCCGATTTTCTCAAGCTGACGTGCACCGGCTACGCGTTGCAGTTCGTGCTGTTTCTCGCGATCGCATTCGCGCTCGCAGAGACCACCTACCGGCTCGTCGAGAAGCCGTGTATCGGCGTCGGCAAACGGGTCATCGGTTCATTCATGGAGGCTCGGGCATGAACCGTCACATTAGACTCTCAGCCGCCACGTTGCTGTTCGTATCGCTGCCGGGATTCGCGCAATACGACTACAACGACGACTTCACGAAGGCCGTCGCCGCGCACTATCCACCTCTGGTGCGCCTGTTGATCACGAAAGGTGGAAAACAGAATGTGCAGGATGCTGCCGGCGATACGCCGCTGATGCAAGCGATCCGCTCGCGCGACCGCGAAATCACTGATTTGCTGATGCAGTATCAGCCCGACCTGTTGCCCCTGAACACCGGCAATCACTCGGCCGCCACCGAGGCCGTGCTCGCGGATGACGCCGACAGCCTGCCCGCCGTGCTGGTGCGCGACGATCCACTGCAAGTCGCGCAATCTCTCGGCCTCGCGACGAAGCTCAACAAGCGCCGCGTGCTGAACCGTTTCGCCGACCTGTTCGGCGCGCCGGCCGTCGACGAAATGGGCCACCGCTTCCTGAGCTCGCCGCTCGCGTATGTCGAACCGGGCAGCCGGGTCGCGTATGCGTTCTCGCCGGCGGAAGACCGTCCGGGCGTCTGTGCGAAACCCGCGACGAAGCTGTTGCTGCAAGGGAAGATCTGCAAGGTGGACGGCAATACGGTCAGCGTCGAACGGCAATTGCTGTCGAACCTCGACAACGAAGATATGCATTGCTCGCCACAGAAGCGCCTGCATTTCGCGCGCAAACAGGACGCCGGCTGGAGTGTGAAATTCCTGGGCTCGTGCGGCGTTGCGCCCGAGTATTTTTCGAATCTACCGGCGTCGTTCGACTACCGGCAGTTCATCGTACCGGAACTCCGCTGACGCGCGGCGCGTGCTTCACGCCTAGCGGAACAGATGAAGCGCCGCGTGCTGGAGCAGCATAATCGTCTTCGCATCGGTGATCTCGCCGCTGACGATCATGCCGAGCGCGCGATCGATCGTCAGTTCGACGACGGCGATGTCCTCGCCTTCGTCGATAAGTCCGCCGCCCGCGTCGACCCGGTCGGCCTCGGTGTACGGCGCGACGAAGCCGTGCACGACATGCGTCACGCAGCCCGGAATCATCAGCGCTTCAAACACCTTGCGCATCTCGCCGACGCGATAGCCGGCTTCCTCGGCCACCTCGTCACGCGCGCGCACTTCCGGCGCCGAGCCGTCGAGAAATCCGGCGGGCGTCTCCAATACCCAGCCGCTTTCGCCGCGCAGATATGCGGGCAATCTAAACTGGTTCACGAGGATCACCGTGCGCCGCGCGAGATCGTAGAGCAGCGCGGTCGCGCCGTCGCCGATATGGTAGATCTCGCGACTCAGAACCTGCTTGCTGCCGTCGTCGCGTTCGTACTCGAAGGTTTGAAAATCGAGTCGTTGCCGCTTGCTGGACAACGCGTCCACCGACAGCATCCGGATGCGCTCACGCTTTGACATTGTCGTTCTCCTTGCTCAGCGAAACGGGAATGACCCTGGGCCTCGTCAACGGCCTTCGAGGCACAGGCGCAGCGCGTCGCGCCAGTCCGGCGCGCGAACCCCGAACGCAGCAGCGAACCTGTCGTTCGACAGCCGCGAATTGGCCGGCCGCGCGGCCGGCGTCGGATAGGAGGCTGCGAGAATCGGCTTGACCAGCGGACGCTTGTTGCCGCCCGCCAGTTCGAAGATCGCCTCGGCGAAACCGTGCCACGACGTCGCGCCAGCCGCGGTCAGATGATAGACGCCCGAGTGCGCGCGCCACCAATCGCGAACCTCGTCCGTATCGCCGACGACGGATTGCGCAAGCACGTTCGAAGTTAGCGACGCGATCGTGTTCGCCCACGTCGGCGCGCCGTGCTGATCGGCGACGACGCTCAGTTCGTCGCGCTCCGCGCCGAGCCGCAGCATCGTCAGCAGGAAGTTCTTGCCACGCGTGCCATACACCCAGCTTGTGCGCAGGATCAGATGATCGCATCCGGTGTCGGCGATCGCCTCCTCGCCCGTGAGCTTGGTCCGGCCGTACACGTTTTGTGGACCGGTCGGATCGCTCTCGACGTACGCGCCCTGCTTGGTGCCGTCGAACACGTAATCGGTGGAGTAGTGGACGAGAGCGGCGCCCACGCGCCTGGCTTCCTCGGCGAAGACGCGCGGCGCGTCGACGTTGAGCTGCGTGGCGCCCGAGATGTCGGTTTCCGCCGCATCGACCGCGGTGTACGCAGCCGGGTTGACGATCAACGCCGGTTTAGTCGCGCGCACAACCTCGCGAATCTGCTGCGGGTCGCGCAGATCTAGCCGGCTGCGGTCAAGGGCGACGATTTTGCCCAACCCCTGCAAGTTGCGTTGCAATTCGAAACCGACCTGACCGTTGGTGCCGGTCAGTAACACGACGCGCTGCTCACTCATGGCCTACCCCGTTAATCCGGTAATTCGGCGTCGGCCAGCCGCAGTGCAGCGGCGTCTTTCGTGGCCAACAGCGGTTCGCCGTCGAGCGGCCATTCGATGCCAATCTGCGGATCGTTCCACAGCGTGCAGCGCTCGTGTTCGGCGAACCAGTAGTCGGTCGTCTTGTACAGCAACTCGGCCTGCCCGGACAATACCGCGAAGCCGTGCGCGAAACCGGCCGGAATCCACATCTGCCGATTGTTCCGCGCGCTCAGCCGCTCGCCCGCCCATTGACCGAAGGTCGGTGAGCCTTTGCGGATATCAACCGCGACGTCGAACACTTCACCCGACACGACGCGCACAAGCTTGCCCTGCGGCCGCACGAGCTGATAGTGCAAACCGCGCACGACGTTCTTCGCGGACAACGAGTGGTTGTCCTGCACGAACTCGACCTTGACGCCGAGCGCTTCCGCGAATTCCTTCGCGTTGAAACTTTCGAAGAAAAACCCGCGGGCATCCTCAAACACCTTGGGTTCGATGATTTTCACTTCCGGCAGCGAGGTCGGAATGACGTTGAGCTTCATACGAGAGGATCCGAAACGAGTTTGAGCAAATATTTACCGTAGGCGTTCTTCACGAGCGGTCTGGCGAGCCGTTCGACCTGTTCCGCGCCTATCCAACGCTGACGGAACGCCACTTCTTCAGGGCACGCGACCACGAGGCCTTGGCGCTTCTGCAAGGTCGCGATAAAAGTCGCCGCGTCGATCAGCGAATCGTGCGTGCCGGTATCGAGCCATGCGTAGCCGCGCCCCATGAGCTCGACGCTCAGCTTGCCGGCCTCCAGGTACGTCGAATTGACGTCGGTGATTTCGAGCTCGCCGCGCGCGGACGGCCTAATGTCGGCGGCGATGTCGCAGACGTCGCGATCGTAGAAGTAAAGACCCGTGACCGCGTAGTTCGAGCGCGGTGTGAGTGGTTTTTCCTCGATCGAAAGTGCGCGAAAATCCTTGTCGAACTCAACAACGCCGTATCGTTCGGGATCCTGCACGTGATACGCGAACACGGTCGCGCCGTCGGTGCGCTGGTTCGCGTGGCCGAGTTGGCTCGCGAGATCATGGCCATAGAAGATGTTGTCGCCAAGAATCAGCGCCGACGCCTCGTTGCCGACAAACTCACGGCCGATTACGAACGCCTGCGCGAGCCCGTCCGGCGACGGCTGCACCGCGTATTGGAAATTCATTCCCCACTGGCTGCCGTCGCCGAGCATCGCCGCGAAACGCGGCGTGTCCTCGGGTGTCGAGATGATCAGCACATCACGGATGCCGGCGATCATCAGCGTTGACAGGGGGTAGTAGATCATTGGTTTGTCGTACACCGGCAGGAGTTGCTTCGATACAACCTGCGTGATCGGGTACAGGCGAGTGCCGGAACCGCCGGCAAGAATAATGCCTTTGCGCGCCATCTCGAGCCCTTATGACCGTTGGGAGTAGTTCGTTTCGACCCACTTCCGATATTCACCGGAAGCCACTTCGTCGACCCACATCTGATGGTCGAGATACCAACGGACCGTTTTTGCGAGTCCGGTCTCAAAGGTTTCCGCCGGCTTCCAGCCGAGTTCACGTTCGAGCTTGCGCGCGTCGATCGCGTAGCGGCGGTCGTGGCCGGGACGGTCCGTCACGTAGGTGATCTGGTCGCGGTACGAGGCGCCCGCCTTAGGACGCAACTGGTCGAGCAGGTCGCACAGCGTATGCACGACGTCGAGGTTCTTCTTTTCGTTCCAGCCGCCAATGTTGTACGTCTCGCCCGGCGTGCCGCGCGCGAGCACTTCGCGGATCGCGCTGCAATGGTCGCCGACATACAACCAGTCGCGCACATTCTGACCGTCGCCGTACACCGGCAGCGCCTTGCCGCCGAGCGCGTTGGCGATCATCAGCGGAATCAGCTTTTCGGGGAACTGATACGGGCCGTAGTTGTTCGAGCAGTTCGTGGTGAGCACCGGCAAGCCATACGTGTGATGGTAGGCGCGCACCAGATGGTCGGAACCCGCCTTGGTAGCCGAATAGGGACTATTCGGCGCGTACGGCGTGGTTTCGGAAAATTGCGGATCGGTAGCGGACAGCGAGCCAAACACTTCGTCGGTCGAGACATGCAGGAAACGGAACGCGGCCTTGTCGGCCTCGCCGAGCGCATTCCAGTATTGACGGGTGGCTTCGAGAAGCGTGAAGGTGCCGACCACGTTGGTCTGCACGAAATCTGCCGGGCCATGGATCGAACGGTCCACATGGCTTTCAGCGGCAAAATGCAACACGGCACGCGGCTTGTACTCGCAGAAAAGCGTGTCGAGCACGGCGCCATCGCAGATATCGGCGCGGACGAAGACATGTCGAGGATTGCCCTGTTCCGATTTAAGCGTACCCAGATTGCCGGCGTAGGTCAGCTTGTCTACATTCAGAACCGCTTCGTCCGACGTACCGAGCCAGTCGAGCACGAAATTGGCGCCGATAAAGCCCGCGCCGCCTGTTACCAGGATCATGAAATATCCTTCCAGATGCAGTGGCGGATCGACTCGGCCTGCCGACGCGCTCACCTAGCGTTGTGGTGTTCACTGTGTGTCGACGCCCGCGGCAACCCCTGCCCCTCGCGGACAGACGCTGAAACGCCGATCTTATTAAGGCCCGATTATAGAGCCGCGCCGGTCAAAACCCGAGCCCCAACAAATTGAAACAACTTGATAAAACCGGTTTCCTGTTAGGTGCGAGCAGGACAATTGACATAATGGGCGGCTAATCTTCCCTACGCCGCCAACATCCACCGCAGCGTATCCATAAACGGAATCGCCTCAACCTCCGGCACCAGCGAGCGCAGCTTGGCGGGCGACCCAGCCAGCATCTTCACGTCGGTTTGTCGCACGAACGCAGGATTGACCTGAATCTCGAGCTCATGTCCGGTCAGTTCACTCGCCGCCGAGAGAATCTCCCTCAGCGTATAAGGCGTGCCGGTACACACATTGACCGTTTCAGCAGCGGCCTCCGAGTCGAGCAAAGCCTCATAAGCGTTCGCCACGTAGCGCACGTCCGAAAAATCACGCGCCACATCGATATTGCCGAGCTCGATCGCCGGCTCGCGTCGCGCGAAATGCTCGACGATCTTCGGCACAAGGAAGTTCGATGTCTGCCCGCGGCCCGTGTAGTTGAACGGCCGCACGATCAGGATAGGCAGGCGGTCGAACCAGGTCCGCACCATCGTTTCCATGGCCGCCTTGCTGGCGGCGTAGTGGTTCACTGGCGTGACGGGGAAGGTTTCGTCGATGGCGTCGCTGGTGACATTGCCGTAAACATTCGCGCTGCTCGCGATCAACAGCTTGCGGGGCGTATGGCCGACAGCCGCACAGGCCTCCAGCAGATTCAGCGTGCCGATCACGTTGACGCGGTAAAAGTCGAGCGGATCGTTATGGCCCACGAAGCTGATCGCCGCCAGATGCACGATGTAGTCGGGCCGCGCGGTTTCGATCACGCGCCGGCAGGCGTCGGGCGACGTAATGTCGAGCCTGAGGCGCGTCGGCGTTTCAGGCTCGTTGCGCCCGGCCACCGTTTCGATCACGGTATGGCCGCGGCCGAGCAGATTGTCGACCAGATAGCGGCCCGTGAAGCCACTCGCCCCGGTGATGAGCGTGCGGATAGGTTGATTCGCATGAAAAGACGACATGCTTTCTCCGTTCACGAGGGTGATCCTGTTGTGGTGCAATATCGCGCGCGGCCCTTGCGGTGCGCCTGACGCCCCGGGAATGCCACTTGCTGGCCGCTCCCGACGGCGCTTGCCACGATATCCGTGCATCAAACGGGCTATTATGTCACGCTAATTTGCTGCACCGCCCAACGCGGCACGCCTTGTTCGTAACCGCGTGTATCGAACTGCACCGACTTCTTGATGACATCCTCCACCGCTTCCACCGTCGCTTCTCCTGCCGCGTTTAGTGCCGGATCTAGTGCCGTTCCGCAGCCGCACCTGCTACCACTCGCTTTCGGCGACCTGCAAGGCTGCCGAAAGCCGTTCCAGCAACTGCTGGCCAAAGCCGCGCCGCCCGAAGGCACGCCGCTGTGGTTCGCGGGCGACCTGATCAACCGCGGCTCCGAATCGCTCGCCACGCTGCGCGACATCATCGCGCTGGGAGACCGTGCGGTGCCGGTGCTGGGTAACCATGACCTGCATCTGCTGTCGGTGTCGGCGGGGATTCGCAAATCGAAGAAAGGCGACACGATCGACGACATTCTCGCCGCACCGGATGCCGCCGATCTGCTCGACTGGGTCCGCCATCGTCCGATCGCGCATTTCGATAACGGCATGCTGATGGTGCATGCGGGCGTGTTACCGCAATGGGATGCCGCCCTGACGATGGAACTCGCCGACGAATTGCAGCGGGCGCTGCGCGCGCCGAACTGGAAGGAAACGCTCGCGGGACTCTACGGCAACGAGCCGAATCGCTGGACGCCCGGCGTCAAGGGTATCGAGCGGCTGCGCCTGACGTGCAGCGCATTGACGCGCATCCGCTTCTGCAATGCCGAAGGCGCGATGGATTTCAGCAGCAGCGCAGGTCTGAATTCCGCGCCGCCGGGCAACATGCCGTGGTTCGACGTGCCGTCGCGCAAGACCGCGGACATCACGGTGGTGTTCGGCCATTGGGCCGCGCTCGGTTTGACCTTGCGCGACAACCTGATCGGGCTGGATTCCGGCTGCGTCTGGGGTGAGAAACTCTCGGCCGTGCGCCTTGCGCAGAATCCCGCGGAGCGCACGCTGACGCAGGTCGACTGCGAGGCGTGCGGCACGCCAGGCGGCAACTAAGCCGACCCGCTAAGCCGCCCCGTTAAGCCGACCGGCCGGACTGGTCGACGGGTTCGATCAGCGCCGACGAAGCGTTGGAAGCATCAGAGGCGTTGTGCGTGTAGGGCGCGCTGTACGCGTCGGCCGATGAAATCGACGCCGCGATCGCAGCACCGGACCTCGTCATGCCACCCTGCATCTCCCGCAGCGCCGCTGCAATCACCCCTTCCGCCTCCGCCGCCAGCGTACGCCGATCCGCACCCGGCGCGAGCGGCGCGCCGACATACACGTGCGCGGTCAACGGCCCGCCGCTCAACAGCATGTTCAGCGAATCAGCCAGCGTCAGATCGTCGATATACGCCGGCGCGGTGGATTGCCGGCCCTGTGCATCTTCATACATGATGCACAGCGGCTGCACCGGCGCCGAGGCCGACACGGCGGCCTGGAACATATTCGCGTGAAACGGCAGTAGCGCCAGACCGTTCGTCGTCGTCCCTTCAGGAAACACGCACATCAGCTCGCCCGCGCTCAGGCGGTCGGACAGCTCGTGCATGATCCGTTTCGCGTCGCTGCGCTTCTCGCGCTGGATGAACACCGTGCCCAGTTGCTGCGCCAGCCAGCCGACCACCGGCCACTGCCGGATCTCGGCCTTCGAGACGAACGGCGTGGGCCGCCACGCATTGATCACGTAGATGTCGATCCATGAGATGTGATTGGCGACCACCAGCACGCCGCGGTCAAGCCGCGCGCTGTCGTTATGCACGACGAGCCGCATGCCGCATAGACGCAGCATTTTCAGCGACCATTCGCGGTTGAGCGTCTGCCGGCCATCCGCACCGACCTTGGAAAAGCGCGTCGCAACGATCCACATGCCATGCAGCAGATGGGCGACGAGACGGGCCTTGCGCAACGCAAGCTTCATCAGATTTGCTCCGAGAAACCCCGCCTCTCAGGGGTGGGGAGTGAAAGGAGCGCAGCCGCGAGGCTGCTCTCCAGATTCTCAATCTCACACAAACAAATGATATTGTGTGAATCATGGACATTAAGCGAGCATACCGATTCCGGTTCTATCCGACGTCCGAGCAAGAAGCGATTCTTGCCAGGACGTTTGGGTGCGCGCGTTTTGCCTATAACCACATGCTTCGGTTGCGTACCGATGCGTGGTATCAGCGGCAGGAACGAGTCGGATATCACGAAACCTCCGCAGCGCTTACGGCGCTCAAGAAAACACCCGAGCACTCATGGCTGAACGAAGTCAGTTCGGTTCCGGTGCAGCAGGCCTTGCGCCACTTGCAAACGGCATTTGCGAACTTCTTCGCCAAGCGCGCGAAGTACCCGAATTTCAGGCGCAAGGACGGCGCGCAGTCTGCCGAGTACACGACGAGCGCTTTCAAGTGGGATGGTGCGTCATTGAAACTCGCGAAGATGGATGCACCGCTTGCGATTCGATGGTCACGCACGATCCCGAAGGGAGCGAAGGTAACGACCGTCACGGTATCGAAAGACGCATCGGGCAGATACCATGTCTCGATGCTGTGCGATGACGCAGTAAGCGCGAAGCAAGAGGTATCCGGCAAAGTTGGCATCGACTTAGGTCTGACGCACTTCGCCATCCTTTCTACCGGCGAGAAGATCACGGCCCCTAACACGTTCCGAAAGAACGAGGCCAAGCTCGCCAAGCTCGCCAAGCTGCAACGGCGACTAGCGAAGAAGCAAAAGGGTTCCGCCAATCGCATGAAGGCGAAGCTCAAAGTTGCACGAATGCATGCCAGGACGGCAGATTCCCGAAGGGACTTCCTGCACAAACTTTCGAGCCGGCTGATAAACGAAAACCAAGTGATCGCCATCGAAAGCCTTGCCGTCAGCAACATGCAGAAGAACCGTTGCCTTGCAAAGTCGATCAGCGATGCAAGCTGGTCCGAGTTCACTCGGCAACTGGAGTACAAAGCGCAGTGGTACGGACGCACGTTGGTCGGCATCGACAAGTGGTACCCCTCAAGCAAACGATGCAGCGATTGCGGACATACAGTGGTCAAGATGCCGCTGAACATCCGCGCATGGACCTGCCCGGAATGTGGCAGCATCCATGATCGCGACATCAACGCTGCGCGTAATGTTTTGGCCGCCGGACTGGCGGCGTCAGCCCATGGAGAAAGCGTAAGTCCCATATCTCTTTGAGATGAAGTTGGGTTGCCGTCTGTGAAGTGGGAATCCCTTTCCTTTAGGGAGCGGAGCAGTCAATGTTGGAGCTTTCCGTAACTGAGCAATGCTGCGGATATTAGCGCTGTTCGAATGCAACGTGACCGGACACGATGGTCGTCCGCACGCGCGCCGGCAGTTCATAGCCGAGGAACGGCGTATTGTGCCCCTGGCTCTTCAATGCACGCGGCTCGACGCGCCAATACGCGTTGCGGTCGAACACGCAAAGATCGGCGACGGCGCCCACGGCGATGCGGCCAGCCGCCTCGAGCTTCAACACGTCGGCCGGCGCCGTGGTGATGCGGTTCAGCGCCTTGGCCAACGGCACGCCCGCTTCGTCGGCCCATTTGACTGTTAGCGACAGGAACAGCTCCAAGCCTGTTGCGCCCGGCGTGGCTTCGGCGAACGGCAGCAGCTTTTCGTCGTCGTCGACCGGCGTGTGGTCGGAGCAGATCGCGTCGATCGTGCCGTCGACGAGGCCCGCGCGGATCGCTTCGCGATCGCGCTGCTGGCGCAACGGCGGATCAAGCCGGAACTGCGCGTCGAAGTAGCCGATATCGAGGTCAATCAGATGCACGTGGTTCACGGTGACGTCGCACGACACCGGCAAGCCCTCCGCCTTGGCCGCGCGCATCAACTCGATGCCCGCCGCCGACGACACATGCGACAGATGCACCCGTGCTCCCGTCACGCGGACCAGTTCGAAAATCGTGTGCAGCGCGATCGTCTCAGCCGATACCGGCACGCCCGACAGCCCAAGCCGCGACGCCAGCGCGCCGCTCGCGGCCACGCCGCCCTTGCCGAGATAGGCATCGACCGGACGCAGCCACACCGTGTAGCCGTATGTCTTCGCGTACTGCAACGCGCGCATCAACACCTGCGTATCGACCACCGGCACATCGGCCTGCGAAAAGCCGATACAGCCCGCTTCGGTCAGCTCGACCATCTCGGTGATGACCTGGCCTTTCAGGCCGACGGTCAACGCGCCGAGCGGATACACATGCGCCTGGTCCAAATTGCGCGCGCGGAACTTGAGCATCTCGACGAGGCCCGGTTCATCGAGCGTCGGATCGGTGTCTGGCGGACACACGAGACTCGTCACGCCGCCCGCGAGCGCCGCGGCCATTTCGGATTCGAGCGTGGCCTTGTGTTCGTAGCCCGGTTCGCGCAAGCGCGCGGACAGGTCGACGAGGCCCGGCACGATATGCAGGCCTTTAGCGTCGATCGTCTTCGCTGCGTTGAAATCAGCAGGCGCGTTGCCGATGGCGACGATCTTGCCCGCTGCGATAAAAATGTCTTGCTGCTGTTCGGTGCCCGCCGCCGGATCGACCAGCGTGCCGCCTTGAATGTGAATCTTCATCCGCTGCCTTAATGTTTAGCCAAGCGTTCAGCTAAGTTCTGCGTGTCTTGTCGCGTGTGGTGGTGCGTGTGTGATCGCGTGCCGTGGTGAGATCAATCGTGATTGCCCGCGACGATTCCCATCACCGCCATGCGCACCGCGATGCCGAACGTGACCTGGTTCAGAATCACCGATTGCGGACCGTCGGCCACCTGCGAATCGATTTCGACGCCACGATTCATCGGCCCCGGGTGCATCACGATCGCATCGGGTTTGGCGAGCGCGAGGCGCTCCGGCGTCAAACCCCAGCTCTTGAAATACTCCTGTGCCGACGGCAGCAGCGCGCCGCTCATCCGTTCGTTCTGCAGACGCAACATGATGATCACGTCGACGTCTTTCAGGCCTTCGTCGAGGTTGTGGAATACGCGCACGCCCATCTGCTCCAGACCGCCCGGCAACAACGTGCGCGGGCCGATCGCGCGCACTTCCGGCACGCCGAGCGTGGTCAGCGCATGAATGTCCGAACGCGCGACCCGCGAATGCAGAATGTCGCCGACGATCGCCACGCGCAGATTCGTGAAGTCCTTCTTGTAGTGGCGGATCGTGTACATGTCGAGCAGACCCTGAGTTGGGTGTGCGTGACGGCCGTCGCCGGCATTGATCACGTGCACGTGCGGCGCGCAATGCTGGGCGATCAGGTACGGTGCGCCACTCGAGGCATGACGCACGACGAACATATCGGCATGCATCGCCGAGAGGTTGTTGATCGTGTCGAGCAGTGACTCACCCTTGCTCGTCGACGAAGCGGTGATGTTGAGATTCAGCACGTCGGCTGACAAACGCGTCGCGGCGATCTCGAAGGTCGTGCGGGTGCGCGTCGAGTTCTCGAAGAACAGGTTGAACACGGACTTGCCGCGCAACAACGGCACCTTCTTCACCTCGCGATCGGTCACGCTGACGAACTGGTCGGCGGTATCGAGAATGTGATTGACGATCGCCTTCGGCAAACCTTCGATCGACAACAGATGTTTGAGCTCGCCGTTCTTCGTGAGCTGCGGATTGCCCTTCAGGAAGCCATAACGGAAGCGCTCGGTGGCGCTGTCGGCGGAATCCTGGGAGGCCTGGGTGGCGGTGTTCATTGGGGTACCTGCTTCAAATACGGGCTTCAACGTGTTCGGCGTCGATGCCTTGCTCAATGCGCAAAGCTGCGTTCAATCGACGCGTGCTTCGGTGTGAAAAGTGAAACGCTGAGTGCCATCGGCGCCCCCTGCTTCGCGGGCAAGCACGAGCGTCGCATCGGCCGGCACATCCACCACGCCACCGACAAAACGCGCCGCCACCGGCAACTCGCGTCCGCCGCGATCGGCAAGCACCGCCAGTTCGACCGATGCCGGGCGGCCGTAGTCGTACAGCTCATTCAACGCAGCTCGAATCGTGCGGCCGGTGTACAGCACGTCGTCCACCAGCACGATGCGGCGTTTGTCCACGGAAAACGGCAGCGAGGTCGGGCTTGCCTGCGCGTGCAGGCCTTTTTTCGCGTAGTCGTCGCGATGCAGCGCGACATTCACCACGCCGAAGCTCGGCGCCTTCAGATCGCGCGCGAGGCGCTCGGCGAGCCACGCGCCGCCGCTGTAGATGCCGGCCAGCACGGGGCCATCGGCTGCGCCGAAGGCGTCGCCATACGCCGCGCGAACCTGTTCGAGCACGGCGCGATAAAGCGCTTCGGCGTCAATGGAACTCATGATCGTCGGAAAGTCCGTCTAGATATTGCTGGAGGATGATGCTGGCGGCTTCGGCGTCGAGCATGTCGGCGCGGCCGTTGCCGGCGCGGATTTCCGCCTTCGCCTCAACCGACGAATAGCGCTCGTCGATCCATGTCACCGGCAGATTGAAACGGCCATTCAGCTGATTGCCGAAGCGCTTCGCGAGTTGGGTCATTTCGTGCGGCGTGCCATCCGGGTGCATGGGCAAACCGACCACCAGTGCGTCCGGCTTCCACTCGCTGATCAGCTTGCCAATCGCCTCGAAACGGTATTCGCGGCTGCGGTTCTGCACGATCACGAGCGCCCGTGCGCTGCGGGTGAGCGAGTTGCCCACTGCCACGCCGATCCGCTTTTCACCATAGTCGAACGCAAGCAGCGTCGCCTCACGTCCGGCTGCCAGGCTCATGCGTGGCCTGCTTCGCCCGACAGCATCGACAGTGAAATGCCGAGCAGCGCGAGCGCGGCTTCCAGACGCTCTTCGGCCGGCACGTCGAAAACGATTTTCGGGTCGGCTTCAACCGTGAGCCAGCCGTTTTTCGAAATCTCTTCTTCGAGCTGACCCGCGCCCCAGCCGGCATGGCCGAGCGTAAGCAGGAAGCGCTCCGGACCGGTGCCGCTCGCGACGGCTTCGAGCACGTCTTTCGACGTGGTCATCTCGAGCCCGCCCGGCACCGCCATCGACGACGTATAGGTATTGCCGCCTTTCGGATCGTGCAGCACGAAGCCGCGCTCGGTTTGCACCGGGCCGCCGAAATACACGGGCACATGGAGAAGGGGTTCGATCTCGAGCTTGAGATCGATGCGACTGAAGAGCGCTTCAAGGTCGATATCGGTCGGCCGGTTGATCACGAGGCCGAGCGCGCCGCGCTCACTGTGATCGCAAAGGTAGACCACCGTTCCTGAAAACGTGGGATCCGCCATGTTTGGCATGGCGATCAGGAACTGATTGGTCAGATTGATGCGATCGGTACTCTTGGACATAGTTCGGATTTTAGCAAAGACGGTGCAGGATGGCGGGCTTTGAGCGCGGAACCGCGATGTGCGCGATGACCTGCGCCGCGAGCCATCGACGGCGAATCAAGTTGCACTCTATCACGCACGCAGGCCTTGTCCATGGCGCGCTCAGCGGTGTTGACGACACGCATATCGCGTGCCTCCGGGTTCGAACATGGCGCCTCGCCGTTGCCGGCAGAGGAGTTGTACCGGCGCGCAGGGCATGCTGCTGATTGATACAGCAGCCAGCAGTTCAGGCACCGCCCTGCTCGATCGAACGCGTCAAGGCGGCCAGCGCAGCGTTGCTGCCTGTCGGCGCGACGCCCGCAGCAACTTTGTGCAGCATCGCACGCAACGCTTCAGCGGCCTGCTCGAGCGTGCTCGCTGCCGGTGCACCGACGATGACGTGAGAGCGCACCGCCGGCGTGGATACGCCGGCGTGCGCGCGGCGGCGCCACGCGAGCCCGAGCGCGTCGGCAACCAGCGCCACGTGGCCGAGGCCCAGCGCGCACGCGGCGGCACCGAGCCGGTAGGCGGCGTCGCCCGCCTGCAACGCTTCGCTCGGATCGGCTTTCTCGGGCTGGTCGGCCGCGCGGGCGTGCTCGGTCAGCGCCGAAATCGCGGCATCGGCCGTTTGCAGGAAATCTTCATACGCGTGCGCGTTGACGGTTAACACGCCCAGCTCGCGCGTCAGCGTGCTGCGCGTCGCGCTGACCGCCTGCGCCTGCACGGCGCCAGCTTCCCAAAGCATTTCGGATGCCTGGGTGCCCGCGACGTGCCAATCGACCGTCAAGCCGTAGTCATGCAGCACTTCGACCTGATCGGCGTCTTCCGCTGCAGCGCCGAACAGCGCGTAATCGCGCCACAGCAGCGCCAGCGTCGCGCGCACCAGCGAACGCGGTGCGCGCTCGATGCCGTGCGCATGATCGGCCAGGGTGAGGTTGCAGCGCGCGTAGAAACGCCGCGCGTCGGCATCTCCGGTGGCGCGGCCGCTGACGCGTAGCGCCTTGGCGCAAGCTTTGGCGAGGCGCCAGAAATCGTAGGGATCCGGGCCGGTGAGCTCGGTAAGGACGGCATCCAGCTCGTCGAGCGCCGCGTTCGTGAACGCCAGCGCAGCACCACTGCTATCAGGTTGCGAGCGCAACACCGGCAGCAGCGCGCGCTCGTAGCGCGCCCGCAAATGGGCGAGTTGATCCGCGGACTGGTTATGCAGCGACACCGGCGGCACCGGGCGTGCGCTCAGCGCGAGATCTTCGAAAGCGACGGTCGACCCCGGCGTGTGCTCCGACAGATGGGCACAGAGCGCGTGATAGTGATTGAACAGCGTGGACGAGCAGGACAGCTCGCGCAGATTGTGGCGCTCGAGCGCCGCGCGGAAATCGTGCAATGCCCCGCCGAACACGGGCCGCGCGCTGTCCGCGTCAGCCGGGTCGCCCTCGGCCAGAGGCGAGAGCCGCACCAGCGCGTCCGCGAAGCGCTGCGCGCTCAGCCAGCCGGCCTCGCGCAACGCGTGCGACGCACGCAGCAGCGCCGAGGTGCTCTCGCGGTGCTGCTCGAACGCCAGCAGCGCCTCGGCCAGCGCCAGCTCCGCAGGACGAACAGCGCCGCCGCGCGGATTGGGCAATGCATCGAAGGAATCGGGTGCAGCGGATCGAAGAGTCATGGGCAGGCGACAGGAAGCTGACGGGCCGCCACCCGGCGCTGCACGAGAGACTGATCGGCTAACGCGCGAACTGGCGACAGAACAATGACAGATTACCGCTGCGACACGGTGCAACCGGGGATGTTCCGCGCCGCCGCGTTGGGGCTGCGCTCCGAGCGCGTGGATCGCATTCGATCCGGCCGACGCTGCCCGCAAAACGCCGCGCCGCAACCACACGGCATGGCGCTCAGCTGGAGACTGCCGTTTGCCCCCTGGACCTCAGATCTGGACCATCTCGAAGTCTTCCTTGCGCGCGCCGCATTCCGGGCAGGTCCAGTTGATGGGAACGTCCTCCCAGCGCGTGCCCGGCGCAATGCCTTCGTCCGGCAAGCCGGCTTCTTCGTCGTAAATCCAGCCGCAAATCAGGCACATCCAGCTTTGATATTCCATTCTTGTGTCGCGTCGTAGAGTCCGTGGAAACGGGAGCCATGATGGTACCGTGTTGCCGCCCCAATGCCTAGCAAACAGAAACGCGCAATCGTAGCGTGCGGCGGCCTTTGGCTAGAGGGTTGCGTCGGTTTGGTTGGCGCTTGCGCGTAGGGTCGCGCCTGGCTGCCGCTCACGTGCTGCTGGCGTGCGGCAATGCGCCGAAGACTGCGAAAAACCGCCTTCATAACGGTTTAGGCCGCATAATTGAGCCGATTGCGCACCGTCTGCGCCTAAATACAGCTCCTTTTTGTAAATCTTCATGCCCAGCGACACGCCTCCGATCGTCCTCACCTTCGGCCTTTCCGATCCCACCGGCGGCTCCGGCCTGCAAGCCGACCTGATGACCCTTGCCAGCATGGGCTGCCATGGCGTCTCCGTGCTCACGGGCTATACCGTGCGCGACTCGGCAAGCTGCGACGAAGTCACCGGACTCGACCCTGAAGTGGTCGCGACCCAGGCTCGGATGCTGCTCGAAGACATGCCGATCGCCGCGTTCAAGGTCGGCGCATGCACGCGCGCTGAAGTGGTGAGCGCGATTGCCGAGGTGGTCGCCGATTACGACGACATCCCGCTGATCCTCGCCCCCGATTTCACGCTCGACGACGAACACGTGCTCGCCGCCGACGAACTGCGCGAAGCGATCGCTGACCTGCTGGCGCCGCAAACCACCTTGCTGGTTGCCGATTCGACCACACTGCTCGCTCTCGCCCAGCCGGACGGCGACGCCGAGGCGCCGAGCCTCGACGCGGCGATCTCGCATCTGCTGTCGCAAGGCTGCGAATACATTCTGTCGACGGAAACCGGCACGCACCGGCTCGTCAATACGCTGTTCAGCGAAGACGGCCAACTTCGCCAGGATATGTGGGACCGCGGCGCTCATCGGATTATGGGCATTACCGACACGCTCGGCGCCGCGATTGCCGCCTTGCTGGCCAACGGCCAGGACCCTGCTGAAGCCGTACGCGAGGCGCAGGAGTATCTGTATCAGGCGATGCGCAACGCATTCCGGCCAGGCATGGGCGCATATCTGCCCGATCGCTTCTTCTGGGCCCGCAGCAGCGACGACGACACGCCGCCTGCAACCGGCAAGGATGCGACACCGGGCGAAGCACGGCATTAATTTGACGACTCGAAGCGTCTGCTGCGCGAGCGGCAGGCGCCGGGGAAGCGTTTCCACTTCAGCCCCAGCCCGACCAGCCTAACTGTCTGACGAATCCCGCGTGCGCGAAGCGCGCGTAATACCGGACGACCCAACCCCTTGCCCCAAAACAAAAAACCCGCATTTCTGCGGGTTTTTCGTTTTGGGAAGCACGCCTCGCGACGCACTTCCCCATGTGTTTCCAACGGAGCCTCAAACGAGGCCCGAGTGAGGCTCAATCGGAAATTACATGTCCATGCCCATGCCGCCCATGCCGCCGGGCATACCGCCGCCCATCGGAGCATCTTCCTTCGGCAGTTCGCAAACAGCTGCGTCGGTGGTCAACAGCAGGCCAGCGACCGAAGCTGCGTTTTGCAGCGCCGTGCGCGTCACCTTCGTCGGGTCCACGACACCTGCGTCAACCAGGTCGACGTACTCGCCGGTTGCAGCGTTGTAGCCGTAGTTGCCCGTGCCAGCAGCAACAGCCGCCACCACGACGCTGGCTTCTTCGCCACCGTTCGTGACGATCTGGCGCAGCGGCTCTTCCATCGCGCGCAGCACGATCTTGATACCTGCGTCCTGATCGGCGTTAGCGCCCTTCAGGCCAGCGATTGCCGTACGTGCACGGATCAGTGCGACGCCGCCGCCAGCAACGATGCCTTCTTCCACAGCTGCGCGCGTTGCGTGCAGTGCGTCTTCGACACGTGCCTTCTTTTCCTTCATTTCGACTTCGGTCGCAGCACCGACCTTGATCACTGCAACACCGCCAGCCAGCTTGGCCACGCGCTCTTGCAGCTTTTCACGGTCGTAGTCCGACGTAGCTTCTTCGATTTGCGTGCGCACTTGCTTCACGCGCGCTTCGATCGTTGCACCTTCGCCAGCGCCGTCGATGATCGTCGTGTTTTCCTTGCCCACTTCGATACGCTTCGCTTGACCCAGTTCAGCCAGCGTTGCCTTTTCGAGCGTCAGGCCGGTTTCTTCAGCGATGACTTGACCGCCGGTCAGGATCGCGATGTCTTCCAGCATGGCCTTACGACGATCGCCGAAGCCCGGAGCCTTGACAGCAACCGTCTTCAGGATGCCGCGGATGTTGTTCACAACCAGCGTAGCCAGCGCTTCGCCTTCGACGTCTTCTGCGATGATCAGCAGAGGACGGCCAGCCTTTGCGACTTGTTCCAGGACCGGGAGGAGGTCACGAATGTTCGAAACCTTCTTGTCGTGCAGCAGCACGAACGGGTTGTCGAGCACGGCAACTTGCTTGTCCGGGTTGTTGATGAAGTACGGCGACAGGTAGCCGCGGTCGAATTGCATGCCTTCAACCACGTCCAGCTCGTCTTGCAGCGACTTGCCGTCTTCAACCGTGATCACGCCTTCCTTGCCGACCTTGTCCATCGCTTCAGCGATGCGGTCACCGATCGACGAATCGCTGTTTGCCGAAATCGCGCCAACTTGAGCGATTTCCTTGTTGGTCGTGCACGGCTTGCTGATCTTGCGCAGTTCTTCGATCGCTGCGGTCACAGCCTTGTCGATACCGCGCTTCAGGTCCATCGGGTTCATGCCCGATGCAACGTACTTCATGCCTTCGCGGACGATCGACTGAGCCAGAACCGTTGCGGTCGTGGTGCCGTCACCTGCGTTGTCGCTGGTCTTGGAAGCGACTTCCTTGACCATTTGTGCGCCCATGTTCTGGAGCTTGTCCTTCAGTTCGATCTCTTTCGCGACCGAAACACCATCCTTCGTGACCGTCGGGCCGCCGAAGCTGCGTTCCAGGACAACGTTGCGACCCTTCGGGCCCAGCGTGACCTTCACAGCGTTCGCGAGGATGTTCACGCCTTCAACCATCTTGGCACGGGCGGAATCACCGAATACGACGTCTTTAGCTGCCATCTTCTAACTCCTTGAATTCTTTGGGATATGACCGGGAAAAGTAGCGACTGGCGCTTACTTTTGCACCACGGCCATGATGTCTTCTTCGCGCATCACGAGCAGTTCGTTGCCGTCGACCTTGACGGTCTGGCCTGCGTACTTGCCGAACAGGACGCGGTCACCAACTTTCACGTCGAGGGCGATTTGTGCGCCTTTGTCGTCACGCTTGCCCGGGCCGACTGCCAGAATTTCGCCTTGATCCGGCTTTTCTGCTGCGGCTTCGGGGATCACGATGCCCGACGCGGTCTTGGTTTCTTGATCCAGACGTTTGACGATCACGCGATCATGCAAAGGACGAAGGTTCATACATACTCCTCTCTTGATTGAGACTGAAGAACGCTGAGAAAACCCGGCTGGCTGAGCCAACCGGCGATGTTGTTAGCACTCTCGTGCAGCGAGTGCTAATTATATGGACGGGTGGTGACAAATTCAAGAAGGGATGTCGCTTTGACAGTTGTCGACATCGAGATCCGCTCAAGCCTGAACCTTGCACCGCAGCGAAAACCGGACATACCGCACGGATCGCCTTTAAATACAGCAAGTTATCCGTGCACGCTCGCCACCATCAAGTTGCGCGTTGTGCGCTCGCGGGCGGCCATTCCTCGGCCAGGTGCGCGAAATATGTGCGTAATCCCTGGACCAGGGAAATCCCTTGACCGGCCGGCAATCGAGAATATTTCGCTCCAGCCTGGACACGATGGCCGTTCGGTTGGTGGAGTAGACCTGCGAATTGACTTGCATCCCGATCAAATACTGTATAAATTCACAGTACTGTTTTTATATACAGGATCGGTCATGAACCAGCTCATCCGCATCTTGAACGACGGTGATCGCGAAACGCTTGCCTGGTTGCGCAAGCATGTCGGAGACGTGCGCGTGGCTGCTGCTGCGCGACACCTGGGAGGCAACGGCAAACCCTACCTGTCCGCGGTGTGCCGCTATCTCGGCGTACGTCCACCAACGCCTCATCAACATATCCGGCCTGTTGAAGACTGCACGGTCGGCGATAACTATCTTGCCCAGATCCGCCAGTTGCTGGCACAGCGAAACCAGGCGTTGTTGAAGCATCAACCTTGATGCTGCGAGTTGCTGCGAGTCCTCAGGAAGATAACGGTATGAATAACGACTCTGCTCTTGATAGGGATGTCCACGACATCAATCCTGTCGCCCTCGAACGCGCACTCCGCAGCGCGTCGCTCGACCTCCAGCAGATCATTGCCACGGTCGCAGGTCGTCACCTCGACAGTGGCCGTCGCCGTTACTCAAGCGGCGCGCGATTGCCGACCTGGCGCACGCTGCTGACAATCGACGAACAGGTCTTTGAGAATCGGGGCTTCCTGGCGAGGCACAACGAGACAGTGCGCTCCACGTTTGTCCGGTTTGAGGACAGTCGTTTGTCCGGAATGGATCTCGACGAACCCGTCGACTGGCGACGTGACGACGACAACTTGCCAGCCGTGTACCTGCTCGTGCGTGCACTGGTACAGGCCGCCGACGCTACCGATGTGGCCACGCAGGACTAACGCGCCAAGCCCGTATCGATCGGGGGAGATCACTCCACCGGCCTGCACTACAGACGTTCAATACCCGGTCTTGAGTTTCTGCCAGAGCCGGTTGCGCAAGCGCAGAAAGTCTGCCGGCAAGGACAGTTCCGGATACATTGTGGCCAACTCAGTCTCGCTTGGAAAAATCTGTGGGTTCGCTGCGAGTTCAGGTTTGATATAGGGCTTGGACGCCAGATTTCCGTTGGGGTAGAACACCTCATGATTGGCACACTCCAGGCCGAAGAAATTGATCGCGCCAGGCGAAACCCGTACCGCCCGAATCCACGTACTGCAAATGTCAAAAAAACAGTTATTTCCACTACGATAAGTGCACTAGGATTGCCCGGCTAACAATAAACCGGCGAGCGCACGCATTCAAATACGTCAATCGACGCGCAGCCTAACGACCCAAAAAAAAGAACCGTCATGGCTCAAATTAATGTGTCTGCACGACTGGCGCTTGGCTTCGGCACCGTCCTCCTGCTGCTCACGGCCATTTCCGCTGTGGGGACGAGCGGTGTGGCCAGTATCCGCGGCAAACTCGACGACATCGTCGAGGTCCACGACGTCGAGACGGCTCGTGTGACTAACCTGCGGGGCGCGGTGAGCGGCATCGCCATTGCGATCCGCAATATGGCCTTGCTGACCGACGAGAAAGACGTTGCGAGCGAGCAGGCGTCCATTGCGAAACAGGAAGCGGTTTATACAGAGAACTATCAGGCGCTTGGGCGCCTGTTCAACGCGTCCCCCCTGACAACCGACGACGAGCGCCGGCTATTCGCCATGCTCAGGCAGGAAGAAGCCGCAACCTTACCGCTCGTCGAAAAGGAAGCACGGAGTTGGGCGCTGTCGACTGATCAGGACGCGGCAGTGAAGGTCCTCGTGAGTGAAGTACGTCCGAAACAGCTCGTGTGGCTATCCACCCTCGACGAACTGCTTGCACTGGAACAAACCCGCAGTCGGGCCGCAGCGAACCGCGCCACTTCCACCTATGCGACCTTGCAGGTGGTCACCGCCGCCTCGGTGGCAACCGCGCTGCTGATCGGTTTGACGGCGGCGTTTCTGATTACGCGCGGCATACTCAGGCAGCTTGGTGCGGAACCCGCCGAGGCACAGCGCATCGCACGGGAGATCGCCGCCGGCAATCTTGCGGTGACAGTCAAACTGCACAAAGGCGACGCGCATAGCCTGATGGCCTCGCTCGAGACGATGCGCGTGCAACTGACATCCATCGTCACGCAAATCAAGACTTCAGCAGAGTCGATCGCTGTACGTGCCGTCGAGACGGCCGAAGGCAATGTCGATCTTTCGCAGCGTACCGAACAGCAAGCCGCCTCGCTGCAGCAGACGGCTGCCAGCATGGCAGAATTGACTACCACTGTCAGGCAGAACAGCGAGGACGCCATGCAAGCAAGCGCGATTGCGAACATGGCTTCCGACACCGCCGTCCAGGGTGGCCACGTCGTCAAACGCGTCGTCACGACCATGCAGGACATCTCCACGAGTTCTTCGAAAGTTGGGCAGATCATCAGTGTGATCGAAGGCATCGCGTTCCAGACCAATATCCTTGCACTGAACGCCGCTGTCGAAGCGGCCCGCGCCGGTAATCAAGGACGTGGATTTGCGGTGGTCGCGAGTGAGGTCCGCATGCTGGCGCAGCGTAGCGCGGGAGCGGCCAAGGAAATCAAGGCGTTGATTGAACAGTCGGCCGGGCATGTCGTAGCCGGCGCCCACCTCGTTACCGAGGCAGGCGCGACGATTGACCAGGTCATGCGATCGGTGCATCAGCTCACCGGCATCATGGGCAAGATCGCGCATGCATCGACCACGCAAACAGCGGGCATCGAGCAGGTCAACCACGCCGTTGCCGAAATGGATAAGGTCACCCAGCAGAATGCGGCACTCGTCGAGCAGGTTTCTACTGCGGCGCGATCCATGGCCAGCCGGGCAAGCGGTCTGCGCGATACAGTGGCTGTCTTCAGAATCGGCGATACACATGAAGTGAACGCCTCCATGCATGGCGAGCTTGTCTAACGCGCGGCACTGACGCAACCCATCCGCCGCGCTTGCAGACAGTCAGGCTCAGGCAGCGTTCGCGGCTATCGCAACACGCTAGAAGATTGGGAGCTGTCTGCGGCGAACGCAGGGTATGCGGAAGGTGGCGCGCCTTCGCCGATACACATGATTTCGGCAAGGCGCTCAGCATAATACTCAGGAAGATACTGGTCGACGTCGTATCTTCTCTCAGGGTTCGAAAGATGCGTGGCCAGTTGCCCAAGCGCCAGCTTCAGACTCTCCGGATCAGTGCGGAATTTGATCTTGTTGCCTACAGCGTCCGCGGTCGTCGCCATGCTTCCGCCATCGCGAACGAGCGCAGGCAGGCCAAGCATCGCCGCCTCGATGATGATGAGCGGCGCATTTTCCGCGCACACCGAGGGTACGATGACCGCGTCGGCGAAGCGCTGCAGGTCCGAGAACAAGCGTTCCTGCGGCAAGCTGCCGAAAAAAATCAGCTTGCCACATTCGATGAGTGATGCGAAGCATTGCTCGATAACCGCGCGCTCGGGACCCTCGCCATAAACACCGATAGCGTTGATATGCTCAAAATCCGCCGCTTGCGCGAGCTCGATGAACTGCGCGAGGCCTTTTTCCTGCGAGATTCTTCCAGCGAACGCAAGATTGAAGCGGTCTTTGTTACGGACGGCCGAGGGAATCAGCGCAGCCGGAACAGCGGACGGATTATGCAGGATCACCGTGTTGCGGATCCCGCAGCGGTGCAGTGCCTCCTGCATGAAGGCACTGGGGCAAAGAATCTGATCGAATATGCGCGACGGATGGCACGCCGCACGCACGGCATGCCAGTACGCCTTTGTCATGAGGTCATGCATGAGGCCCTTTGGCGACGAACGAAGCTTGAACGCCGTGCGCGTACTCAACATTTCAAGCGGCAGAATCAGGGGCTTGCCCTTCTCGAAGTATTGCATCATCGGGTTGTAATAGACGAGATGGTAGTCGTGGCACGTATGGTACGTGCGGTACCCCAGATCGCGCTTGTATCGTGCGATAACGCTCAGGATCGAAGGCGAGAGAGCGTTATGGTAGTTATGCACCAGCACCCGATGCGGCCGAAACGCGAGAATTGCTTTCTCGAGCGCGCGAGCGGCAGCAACATTCCATATTCTCGACAACATGGAAGTCTGCGCGACGAATCGACTATCGTCGAAGCGCTCGACCTCAACCCCGGATAGAGTACTCAGAAGCCCTGCGGATTGTTTATAGACAATCTCCGCGCCGCCCATATGCAAAAAATCGTTGATCAGCAATACCCGCCAGCGCTGCATCTCCCCGCTCCTCTTTGACTGCACAAATGGGATCACGCAAAACGTGGACGGTATAGCTGGAATTCCTCGCTCGGAAGATGCTAGCGTGTCGTACCCAACGGCTGTGTTTGCCAGGACACGTAGCGCAACAGGATGTGCAGCGCACCATCAAAACTGAGGAAATCGTCCGCTCCAACCGCCACCTTTCTTCAGGTAATGCAAGAAGAGCGGGATACCGGTCAATTGCGCCGCGAATCGCCGCGTCGACGCACTGTCGTCGACAATGATCGCGCGCAGTCGAAACGGGTCACTCTGGTGATCGTTCCAACCGACATCGCATGTGCGTGCACTCTTGTATCCCGCCGCTTCTACGAAACTGACTTCGCGATCGCCATAGTTTCCGTTCGGGTAGGCAAAGTGCTCGCAGACATTGTGCAGCAGCGCCTCGATCTCATGCTTGCTGTTGCCGATTTCGTCCGCACATTCGATATCGCTGCAACGAGTCAACACGGGATGGAATCGTGTGTGAGCCTGAAAGTCCACGTACGCCTGCATGGTTTCCATCTGCTCGATGCTAAGGCCGGTCGCCTGATTGTCGGCGTCCTGGCGGTAACCATGTGCCGCGAGTTCGGTCAGGCGTTCCGCATTCGTCATACGCTTCAGCCGTTCGTGGCCCGCCCGCACTGAGCCGGGATGCAACCACCAATGGCTGCGCGGACGGCCGACGATGCTGCTGCAGAGGAAGATCGTCGGCCGCACCTTGTGCTTGATGAAGATAGGCAGCAACGCTGCGTTGCCCGCATGCCCGTCATCGAACGTAATGGCCGCGCGTGGACGTCCCCGGCCGGGCGCAGCGACGTCTGTCAGCGGCACCAGATCACATATTTCTCGAAGATAGGTGAGATGCCTGTCGAGTGTCGCCGGGTCGGGGTCGTGATAGAGCAGGACCGCCACCCGGTCGCGCCATAGCCATGCGCGCGTCGCTCGGGCAATGCCCGTCAAGACGACGAGCGCAGCAAGGATCTCCTTAAGTAATGCCTTACCCCGATTCATTTCACCTCTCCGCTCTGTGCATTTCGAAGAACCTGGTGCCGCGATAATTGCGCTGTCTTGTGCTGAATCGCGACATCAAGGACCGGGCGGACTGCCGGAACGCATGCGGCTACTCGCCCGTTCGCCCGAGCACATGGCCTTCGGCAGAGGACCACACGCCATCTCTGGCGTCCGCTTTCAACGAATGGGCTATATGCCGCGCCACACTGGGCGCTGCGTGCCTCGCCCCGTAGACAAAACGCATGACCGGCCCAAAGCTGTGAGCGGAAGCCGGCCCGATCACATAGAGGCCACGAACCTGTGTTTCGAAGTTGGAGGTGAGTTCGGGCAGCCCACTATTGACCGAAATCGCGTCTACGATTTCTTTCGATAGAAACGCGTGCTGCCTCATATCGGTCCTGAAGCCCGTCGCGGCGATGACATGGTCGGCGGCAACGGCCGATTCCTTGTCCTCGCTTATCCCGCGCAGGATGACCTGATCGTTGTCGATAGCGGCGGAGCGAACCTCCGTCCGAAACGAGATCTTCACCTTGCCGACGACGCGATCACGCAGCCACCAGGCGCCGGACGCTCCGTACGACCGCTCCATGATCTGCTTGCGCCGCCCTTGATCGAGCATGTGGAAAAGGCCCGGATACTCAGACAGGAAGAGTGAGCGCCAGCCTCGTCCCAAGCCAGCGTCAGGACGCGCCAGTCTGGATAGGATGCCGCGAGAAGCTTGAGGCCGTGGATGCCATATCACGCCCGCTTCGCGCATGAGCACGTGAACACGCGATCCTTGCTCATGCAGCAGCGCGGCGAGCCCCAGCGCCGACTGTCCGCCGCCGACTATCGCGACGTCTTTGCCTTGCGCCCACGCGAGGTCCCCATAAAGCGCCGAATGAGATGCATAGCGTTCAGGCAGGCCTCGCAGTGCGACAGGGGTTTGCGCGAACCCCTTGAGTCCCAAAGCGATCACCACCTTGCGCGCGAGGAGGGAGCGGCCGTCGCTCAGCGCCAGTTGAAAATGCCCGTCGACGCGTCGCAGGTTGACAACGTCGACTGCCTGGATATCTTCGACGAGATTCGACTGAAACCAACGCGCGTAATCCACAAACGTCTCGAGCGGCAGTTCCATACCCATCGGCTGATAGCGCATACCCTTCTGGCGGTAGTAATCCTCGAGCGTGAATCCGGACAGCGGCGCATGGAGGTTCGAAGCGAACGCCTCGGAACGTAGGAGCATGCCTGGTGGCATGAAATTGATCCAGGCACGCATCGGCTGCCCGAGAATCTGATGGACCACACCTGCGGCGCTCAGGTGTGCGGACAAAGACAACCCATACGGCCCTGCGCCAATTATTGCGGTGTCGGTAAAGGACATTGCTCATCTCCATCCAGGGACGGCACTCAGGGCTTCCAGGCGCCCACGCTCGAGGCCAGCGTCGCGAAGCGCGACACGTTGTCAAATACCAGCCCACGCTAAACTTTCACCTGCAGCAGCTTGAGTGCCATAGTCACGTTCCACGCGCGCTTCAAGCGCCGCAGCGGACTGAGCAGGCCATAAAACTGCAGCGCCGGAGCGGGATCGCTCCAGCGAAAATATCCGTCAACGATCTTCGTGCGCTCGCCCAGCAGATGAGGCGGCACCCGGTCGGCAAACGTCGCGCGCCACGCGACCGGTACCCGGCACGATTGGTCAGGTATGGGCGGCAGACCGAGTTCATGCCGGTAAGCGGCAAGCGGAATATTGACGCCGCACAGCGTGGCGATTTCTTCCTGCCAGTCCGTACGGCCGACCGTCGGCTCGACCATCACGAACCGCCTGCGGTTGTCGTCCCACTTGTATTCGATGCTCCCCATGCCCTCGAAGCCGGCCCGCTCGGCGAACGACAATGTCAACGACTCGAGCACTTCGCGCGCTTCGGGTGCGGCAACGCATATGGCGGTATTGCCGATACCCGGCGGGGAACTGAGGACCTTGCGCCCAGTAAAGATGCTGATCACACTCCCGCCGCTCCCCCGATAGAAAAGCGTGAAATAGATGTTGCTGTCGGGCCCCTCGATCCACTCCTGCGCAATGATGCCGCCGGGCGTGGCAAGCATGGCGATAGCTCGCGCGCGCGCAGCGCTGAGAGAGTCGACCCGAACCGCCCGCTCCCTCTCGCCCCTCAATACATTGCGTTTGTCGTCCGGCTTCAGTACGCACGGATAGCGTAATTCCGATAGATATTCCAAGTCGGACAGTCTCCCGATAGTCACGGACCGTGGAACCGGAAAGTCGTGCTTCAGCGCGAAGTCGTGAAATCCTGCCTTGCTGCACAACATCTTGACGGTCGAGTCCGCCGGAAGGCGGAAGCGAAACCAGTTCGCAAGCGCTTCGCGATTTTCCGACACCGCGTGCACCGCCTCTTCTTCGGTCAATATAAGAACCGGGGGCTGCTTGAATTTCTTGCCGAGTTCGATCATGTCGTCCGCGAAGGCTTTTCCGATCAGGCTTTTGATGTAGTGCGCGCGTACGTAGCGGCACCACATGCCTGAGCGCGTGATTTTTGTATCGACTACGACGAGCGGAACGCGTGCACACGCGAGAGACCTCGCCACGCCGAGGCCGTTCAGCGAGGCACCCACGACGACCCCTGCTATTCGATCAGAACCGTATCGGCTCACCATACTGTCGATTCCTTGATCATCGGACGAACGTGAGCCTTCGAAAGCATCGCAGGAAGTCGCGCTGTCGACAGTCTCGCCGTTCCGCGGCTCGGGCCTTCTGCTCGATAACTCGAGGGGCGCGCCGCAGTCCCGCTCGATGCGCGGGCGCACAATCGCCGAAAAAATGGGAGGACGAATCGAGACGATAACGCGTCACAGCCGGCCTCCAGCGGCAACGCGTCGCACGAGACAGCAAGACTAAGTCTTGCCGTACCGTGGCAGTGGCTCGAACTGCCGCGAAAGCTCCACGCGGTGAGCGCTGTATGCCGAAAACCGAGGCCAGTAGCAAATCACGTACGCAAGCGGAATAAAGGATGTGACAGTGGTCACGCTCACGGTGGCGCTGATGAGCAGGAAAATCAGCATGACGAAGCCGTCGCTCGCGGTAAACGCGATGACACCAAAAAGAATCAGCGCACTGAAGATCCCCATTTCAGCGACCGTGGCAGCCAGACCGGCAAATGGCACACCGGCGTCCTCCATTTCGCCCTGGATCAAACGGATGTAGGGAAGGTACTTGTAGTGCGTGATGATGTCGTGTGCGGTGATGCCGCTGACGATATCCCCCAGCCGCGCATCGAACAGGAACGCGTAGCCGGCCAGCCGGTGGCCAAACGTTTCTGAGTCGAAGAAATCGTTCGATGCAAGGTACAGCGAAATGGCCGCGGTCACCGCAAAGTACGCAACCATTGTCATCAGTGGGTGGACCGACCGCAATCTTGCACGCACGGGATAGAGCGCGGCAAAGAGGAACAGCGTCATCGACGATTTCGAGAAGCTAATGAAGAGGCCGATAAGGTAAATAGCAATGATTTTCTTGTTCGGTGAATCGCTAAGCAGGTACACGATAAAAGACGTCACCAGCAGCGAAGAGAAGAATCCCGCCTCACGCGAAAATCCCGAGACGCGAGCAAAGTAAAACACCTCGAAGAAGTTCGTATAGGTACTGGTCGCATAGTTCCCCCAGATCAGTTTCGCGAGATTCGTCGGTCCGAGTTGCATCGCGAAATCACGGTCGATGTAGTACATCGCGAACTGCACGATTGCGAACAGGATGTTGATGACCATCCATGGATGAAGATAGCTGATGCGGCGTTCAGCCGTGTACATCAGGTAGCCTATGCAGATGGCAATCGAGAGGACCCGCACTGCAGCCGAAGGCGAAGTCAACCCGCTTGCCACGACCGCGATGAGCAACGGGCCGGCCCAACGACGAGCCGTGCCGCTCAGGAAGCGCGCGAACTCCGGATCGAGAAACGGGATCAAGAGATAAAAATATAACGTGATCCCGTTCACCTGCGGATTCAGAATAACGCAGGTAAAAAACATGTAGAACAGCGCGGATATCAGTCTGGAGTACATTGTTTTCTCAATGCAAAAACGCGCGGGGCAAGACGCTTACTCTTGACTCCTCCAGTCGCGCGGAATGGTCCTAGCCGGCTCATCCGGCAACTCTACACGCCCCGCCGGCGACGATCACGATTCGGCATGCTCTTGCGGGACACCCGCTGCAGAATAGGCTGCCGCATAGCCGTAGCTGCGTTTCTCGCTGCGCCGTCGCGGCATTGCATTGAAGATCATGCCGACCAGACGCGCGCCGGCGCGATCGAGACGCTGCGCGGTTTCTTCCAGTTCCCGTTCGCTCTGAGCGTTCGGACGTACCACGAGCAGCGTCGATCCCGCGACAGAGGCGATCAGATTTGCATCGCTGACTGCTAGTACCGGCGGTGTATCGATAATGATCAAGTCATACAGCTTGCCAAGATGGCCGACGAGTTGCTGCATGCGAGGTGTCGAGAGCAACTGCGACGGATTGTGTGGGAACCGGCCTGCGGCAATAAACGAAAGGCCATAAACATCGGTGTTCCGAATCACGTGATCAACGTTGACATGACCGTTCAGGACTTCGGCGAGGCCGCCGGCACCGGTCTGCTTGAAATTGGCGGCCAACTGGCCCCGGCGCATATCGCCGTCGATCAGCAATACGCGCTTGCCGGCCTGCGCATTGATGACCGCCAGATTTGACGATACAAAGCTTTTCCCCGTGCCGGGCGTCGCACCCGTCACGACGAGCACGTTATTCGTCGCGTCCTGAATTTGCCGCTGCAACGACACACATATACCCCGCAACGCCTCAAGCGGTATGTCATCGTGCCCGTCGGTCGCGAGCAGGAAGCGGCCGGTGGCCCACTCTGCGTCTCGCAAAGCAGCGCCACTATAGGCCAATCTGGGAGGCGATCCGGTTGCGCCTCCGGCTACTTTCTGTTGCGCTCCACCAGTGAGGCGACCCTTCGTTGACTGCGAGTTCGAATTCAGCGCACGATCCCGTCGGGCTTGCTCGTCACTGAACAGCACCTGACCAAAGACCGCCAGGTTCAGATGGCGCCCGGCCATCGTCGAGTGCTCAAGCGTGGACGACCATAGGCGCCGGACAAAGACATACAGAATCGCCGCCATCAAACCGCCGACGGCACCCACGCCTATCACCAGGGCCCGCTTCGGCTTCACGGGATCCACGGGCAACAGCGCGGTGTCGATGATGTGCACATTCCCAAGCGTGCCAGCCTGCGTCACAGCCAGCTCGTTGGACTTGTTGACCATCGCGACGTAAATGTCCTCAGCGACCTTTACGTCGCGAGTGAGATCGGCAGCCCGGCGCTCGGAGGCGGGCAACTGGTCGAAGCGCGCTTCGAACGCGCTTTTAGCCTTTTGCAGAAGCTCGATCTGGCTATCGACGGTCTGCACGTCACGTGAGGTCGGTGTGAAGTGACTGGCCAACGCCGCTCTTTGTACTTTGAGCATCGCGATCTGGCGATCGAATTCAATGCTGCCCTGAAGGTACGACGAAGCTTCGGTACCCGCTTGCATCGAACTCGACGCGGTTCTGTACTGGCTCAGTTCGGCCTCTGCATGGGTCAGGTTGGCGTGAAGCTGCGGCAATTCTCCGACGATGAACTCGCGGGTCTGGAGCGCCTCTGCGCGATGCTGTGCGATGTGGGAAGCGATGTAGCCTTGGGCGATGCCGTTGGCAATGGCCTGGGCCAGTTCTGGATCGGGGTTTTCATAAACGATCTGTACGACGCCCGTCTCCTTGCCCGACTCGCTGACCTTCAACTGGTGCAAGAGACGTTCGATTGCCTTGACGTCGCTAAAGCGCACGAGCGTGAATTGGGTTCCAGGGCGCGCTACGAGCCGCTCCATGGTGAGTGCCACGCCGTTGGCCTCAGCCGGTATGCCGGGGGCGCCCTCGAGGAGCGTGCGCCCGGCAACGGCGAGCCGGTAGCGGCCGCCGTTAAGGACGGTCAACGTTAGCGGTTTGTCTTCAAGCATGGCGGGAACGGTCAGTGAACCGACGGACGCGTCCTCTCCGCCCCATGCATAGCTGCTCAAACCGCCCAGTGCCGGCATAGGCGTGCCCGGCGTGGCGAATTGGCGGGTGATCGCGCTGATAACCGGGATGTCGTTCGCCGTAATTGAGGTGTCCCGCTTGAATTTACTGATCACCGGCACAAGCACGCTCCGGCTTTGGATGATCTGGATCTCCGCCTCGGTAGGCAGCGTGGACGGGACGACTTGCTCCAGCGCCTTCGAAGCCTCACCGAGCGCGTTGGGCTGAGGGAAATCGACCTTGACCAATGCATCCGCGGAATACATAGGCGTCGCGATAAAAGCGTACAGCGCAGACGCGCCCGTCACCAGGAGAACAATGCAGATGACCAGCCCAAGATTGTCGACTATCAGCCGCCATAGTTCGCCGCCGGAGAACGCGTCCACGTTATTCCGCAGCACAACCGGCGGATTACCGGAAACACTCGTATTCATACGTCGGACTCCTTGTGTGTTGGGACCGGAACGAATCGCTGGCTCGCGAACCGCTTTCCTCGAAAGCGCTGCGCCGACTGTAGTGCGCAAAAGACTGGATCTATGGGTCCGGCGAGCTCGCATGCGGGTGGTGTCTCGCTTCGCAGATTGTGGCGTCGCAGCAACGCGGTCTGTGCTTTACCGCACACGACTCCAAAATCGCGCCACCCATGGTGTTTCCGAAAAAAGAACAGCCTACGGCTTGCAGAAAGCACGTAGGCTGCACGGGTAGAGGCTTGTTACGCTAGCAGGCTAGCGAAATGGCGGATCAGACGGGATTCGCGGCAACGAATTGTTTGAAGCTCGTGTAAGCCGGGTTCTTCGTGACACCATCTTCTTGCACGAGGCCATAAGCCGGATCGATCAGGCAATACATCATGATCGACTGGATGTTGTATTGATCCTTGAGCGCACGATACTCCTTCAGCGCCGCGGTCGTGTAGCTGGCCGCTTGCGCTGCGCTGTCCTGGCTGCCCGACCAACCCCATTCCGTCAACCAGATCGGCACGTTAAAGGAGTCCTTCAGAACCTGCAGTACGTTCAGGCACGCGTTGTTTTGCCATCCACAGGTGATATCGCCTGAGCTTTGGTACCAGTGGTACGTCGTGTAGTCCCAGCGGACTTGCTGCTGACCCGAAACGCCGTTGGCACTGCCATCAGGCTGGATGCCGGACCACAGCATCTGCAAGCCGCGGTATGCAAGCGGGATACCGACATTCACGCCACACTGAATCGACGAGTCGATCGCCTTGACTCCGTCGATCATGCCACGGATAACGCCGCGGAACGCCGGCCAGATGGCGGGGCTGTAGTTGCTCGTCAGGCTGCCGTTACCCGTGGTGATCAGGCCAGTCGCGTCGAGTTCGTTACCACACTCGATGTACTTGACGAGCCCCTTGAGCGGCTTGGTGCATGCGACCGCCAGGTTGTAGCCCAAGGTGTACGCCGCCGATTCGGAGCCGTTCTTATTCCAGCCAGCCGAAATAGGATTGAGCACCGGCATGATGGCGACGCCGCTGCCGGCAAACGCACCGGTCAGTGCGTTGGCGACCGTTTGAGCCATTCCGCCATCGGCGACGTCAACGCGATAATTCGTGACGCCGAGATCCTTGAGCAATGCGAGTTGCGCGGCCGCCGACATGGTGTGGTAGATGCCGCTCGGGTAGGCAAGATGGCCGTTCATGCCGTAGAACAGCGCGCCGGAACTCGGTGCGGCGACGGTGACTGGAACAGACGTCGTGGTCTTGGTGCCGCCCGGCTGTCCGGCCGCGACGGTAAATCCCATCACGTCGAACTGATGCGCGCCTGTGGACAGTTTGGTCGTGTCAACCTTGATAGCGAACGTACCGTTGCTCGGTTTCGTGTCGGCGCCAATCTTGGCGCCGCTCGCGTGGTCGAATATGCATACGTTGACCCAATTGCTGCCCGCGGTGCCTGTCACCGTGACAGAACCGGATACAGTCGCGTTGGCTGTCGGGGCGGTCACCGTAAAACTGCCTGGGCTTGCCGTGTTAGCCACCTTCGCGCTATTGGCTACCGCGCCGGGCGAGTCTGCGCCACCGCCACCGCATGCCGAAAGGGCGAAGGACCCTGCGCCCGCAACCAGGCCGGCGAGAAATTTCCTTCGAGGGACAGATGCAGTGGGAATTAAAGCGGGGACGGAATCCAGAAGATGTGTCTGATTCCTTGATCGTTTAGATAAGGTCATGAGTACAACTTACGCATTTCTGTTTGGGGATCGCAGTATATGCGTCACACTTTTTCCGATGTTGTAACTGGATGTAAAAATCCGACGAAAAGGCGATCATTCTCCATACCTAATACAAAAGGTAAATATCTGCATTACTGATACGCAAAATGAGAACGAGTGTGTGCTCGCGCACATATCTTTGTTGCATTCACGCGGTGAAAAAAAAGAATTAGTTCCGTTAATTATCTATTCACAGAAGTTTAATTTTGTGCTCGCGCCTTGCCGCCGGGCGATTCCCCGGTTTTCCACGCTATCCGCCCCTTATAAAAAACCACTCGGCAATGGATTTATTCATACGAATATGCAAGCAGATCGCCTCCTCCAATTTGTATGATTAATAAAGCCGGCATCCGGACAAATTGATTAAGCAGGTAATTCCCCTCATTTAGCGAATCCAATTTACGCTTTCTTCACATTAAATAATCAAAGGTGCAGCGGACTCATCAAAATCCCATGCGACCCCAATCAAACCGACTATAAATATCCGTTCGGCAGACTGAAGGTGACGCGGTCCATGTGATTCGCTCTCCATACAAAAACATCGACCACTGCCAAAGTAGTCAACCGCAAGAAATTAGCTCGCGACACCCGAACGCGCGGTACACGACGGGATTTGCGCTGTGTGCGCAAACGTACCGAAGGCGAAATATCAAGTGGGCACCCTTCTCCTCGGTGACGTTGTCTGCACGGTCGCGCGCAAGACACCGCATTCCCGGCCCCGTCCTGCTCATGCCTGCTTTTGATTTGCAGCGCGGCCGCGTTTTTCGAAGGTGACCAGTGCCGGATCCGGCGCGTGCCCGTTCCACCGCGGTGCCGTTGGGTGCCCGAGCTCTCCACGGCCGTTCATGTGCTGCTGATGACTTGAATGGCCGCCACCGTTGCGCGTTTCTCTAAAGGACTTCGAGAGATGAAATATGATGCCTTGATCGTGGGGGCCGGCTTTGCGGGCGCAGTGTGTGCTGAGCGCCTTGCCGCTGCCGGCAAGCGAGTGCTGATCATCGACAAGCGGAGTCACATCGGCGGAAACGCGTTCGATTGTCATGATGAGAACGGCGTGCTGATCCATCCATACGGTCCGCACATCTTTCACACATCCGGCAAGCGAATTTTCGAGTATCTGTCGAATTTCACCGACTGGCGGCCCTACGAGCACCGTGTACTCGCTCATGTGGACGGAGAGCTTTATCCCATCCCTATCAACCGGACGACGATCAACAGGCTATACGACCTTGATCTGGACGAGCAGGGCGTGACGGCGTACCTCGAATCCGTTCGCGAGCCCCGGGACGCTGTCGCGACGAGCGAAGACGTGGTGTTAAGCAGCGTCGGCCATGATCTCTGCGAGAAATTCTTCCGCGGCTATACGCAAAAGCAGTGGGGACTCGACCTCTCTGAACTGTCAGCGGGGGTCGCTGCACGCATACCGACCCGCGCAAACGACGACGACCGCTACTTTACCGATGCGTTCCAGTTCATGCCCGCCCAGGGTTACACATCGATGTTCGAGAAGATGCTCGAACATCCGAACATCGAGGTGCGCCTGTCAGAGGATTTTCGCGCCATCAGGTCGATCGTGGAACGCGAGCACACAATCTATACGGGGCCCATTGATGCCTATTTCGACTTTCGCTTCGGCAAGCTCCCCTACCGCAGCCTGTTCTTTCAGCATGAACATCTGGGCGAAGTAGAACGCTTCCAGCAGACCGGGACGATCAACTACCCTAACGACCAGGAATACACGCGGATAACGGAATTCAAGCATCTGACCGGCCAGCAGCATAGCGGCACGTCGATTGTGAGGGAGTATCCGCGAGCCGAAGGTGATCCGTACTATCCCATTCCTCGTCCCGAGAACGAGGCGCTTTTCAAGCGCTACCACGAACTCGCGGAGGCCACGCCCGACGTCACGTTTGTCGGAAGGCTCGCGCAATATCGTTATTACAACATGGACCAGGTTGTGGGCGCTGCGCTGAAAGCCGCCGAGGAGCTGATCGAATGAACCCCGTAAGCGCTGCCGCAATCGTTGTTTCGTACAACCGGCGAGCCTTGCTGGAAGAATGCGTCGAAGCGCTGCTTGCTCAAACGTGGCCCGTCGATGCGATTTACGTAGTCGACAACGGCAGCAACGACGGTTCGCGCGAGTATCTGGCTGCCGTTGAGGCAAAGCACGACAGGGTTTTCGTCGTTCTGTCGGAGAGCAACACCGGCGGGGCCGGCGGGTTCGCAAGGGGCATCAGCACTGCCTTTGCCAAAGGCTTCGATTGGTACTGGCTCATGGACGACGACGCAGAGCCTATGCCCGATGCGCTCGAAAAACTGCTGGTGTCCAAGGACGCCGCACGCACTGACGTTGTTGCACTGTGCGGCACGGTATTTGGCATCGATCGGCGTGTGCAGTTCTGGCATCAGGGAACGTTCGACGAACGGATGCGACTCATTGTGTCAATGCCCGAGCACCACGCGGCCGCCTCCTTCAAGACCGACTATATGTCGTTCGTTGGAGCGTGCATCCGGCACGATGCGATTCAACGCGTAGGGTTCCCCGCCCACGAGTACTTTGTGTGGAACGACGACGTCGAATATACCGCGCGCCTGAGCCGCATTGGTGAGCTGCGTTGCGTAACCGCCTCCCAGATGACACACAAGGACGGAGAAAACCGCGATTTGATCCAGCGTCCGCGCTCTTTGCGCGCGTGGATCGAGACCAGGCGCATGCCCGCAGCAACGCAGTGGAAGTACGCGTGCGGGCTGCGCAACTATGTCGATATGGTGTTCAGGCATCGCGGTCCCGCACCGTTTTGGGCCGCATCGATTTTTGCAAGAAGGCTTGCTCGTATTCTCGTCTTCGGCGATCGCCGTTTTAGCGTCATCGTGCTCTATGTCCGCTACTTTGAACAGGCAGTGGGTCGAAGGCAGTTCGATACAGTCAGACCGACCGACTGGAAGAGATCTCTTGGTGATTCCTGAGCCCGACCGGGCCCGCAGCAGGCGACCTCCCTTGATAGGCCTACCGCCGCATACCCGTACATTACAGTTGAAGCGTCATTTCCTCCTCGCATGGAGCGCGCTATGAACATTTATCATTCGTAAGGAGAACTGTCGTTTCGACAAAGCTTAGTCAAATAACGCCTTTTCTCGCGCTTCGGCTCTGATCGCCTCCTAGGATTGATTTCACGATTGCAACGCGCGTCCTTGTCGTAAATCGTGGTTAGAAGTCGCCTGTTTGCGGACTTCTCAACATTGCAATAACTTGAAGTTCAGGAGGTGGATTTATGGCTAACGCACTAAGCATAATCAACGCTGCTCGACTTGTTGCCGCTTTGATGCTCACCGGCATGGCCGGTTCAGGCGTACAGGCGCAAAGCTCGAACGCAGCACCAGCAGCAGCGCTCGCGCCGGATGTTGCGGCAGCCGCAGCGGCGGCAGCAAAGGTACCGTTCCCGTTCCCTCATGGCCTCCACCCGTTCGGCAACGGACCGCACGTCGCGCCCGCCAGCGCGCTCGACGGATCGCAGATAGACAAACAGAACGGCGGAAACACGGTCAATCCGAATCGATTCCGCGACGATAGCGGGCCGGCCGCCGATACGCCATTCCAGGCTCCCGAACTGGCAACCGCTGCTACGTTGGCCCGGACACCGGGAGCCTCCACCGCCGCGACCTTTGCAGCAACCGACTGGCCGACGTATGGCATGAACAGGCAGCGGACCGGGTATAACCCTGTCGAGACGGTGCTGAACGCGACCAACGTGAGCACGCTGAAACAACACTGGGCGTCCCCTGTTCTTGACGGCGCCATCCTGACTCAGCCGGTTTTGGCTACCGGCGTGTTGATCAACAACGTTCCGACCGATATCGTCTATGTTGCGACGGAGGGAAACACAACGTGGGCGCTGAATGCCACGACGGGGGCCACCATCTGGAAGAGTGCCCCCATCCCTCAGGCAATTCTGTCGCAGGGCTGTAGCGGGCTATTCCAAGGCAAGATTGGTGTGCAGGGGACGCCCGTAATCGACCATGCCAACAACCGCCTGTTCGTCGCGAGCGGGAAAGGTTACTTGCATGCGTACGATATGGCGACCGGCGTGGATCTCCCGGGCTTCAACTTGCCTCTCCTCGACGCGGCGAATGCTTCTCCGCTAACGATGGTGTACGGCGGTTTGACGCTCAGTCCCGACGGTTCCTCAATATACGTTGCGACGGCCGGTGACCCCTGCGATACGCAGCCGTACCACGGACAGGTTATCCGCGCCTCGACCACCAACCCAGCCGCCATTCTGCAACGCTGGTTCCCCACCGGGGCAACCGGACCGAACGGGGGCGGCATATGGGGCTTTGGGGGCGTATCGATTCCACCTGACGGTACAGTCGTCTATGCACTGACGGGCAACGCATTCGCCACTCCCGAAAACGCAGGGTTCGCCGAACACGTCGTGAAGCTCACCCCAACCCTGGCGGTGGCCGCGTCGAACTCGCCACTGACTCCCTCGCCCAACGCAGACATCGACTTCGGCGCTACGGCATTGCTGTTCCAGCGTCCCAACTGCCCGACGATGCTCGCTGCCTACAACAAGTCGGGCCCTCTGTTCATTTATAACCGGGCCACCATTCAGCAGGCGGGTCCCATTCAAACGTTGACGATTGCCCAGAGTTCGAACGACGGCAGCAACATAGGCATGCCTGCGTTCGACCCGGTGCTCAATCAGCTTTACGTCGTGTCTCCCTCCGATTCGGGGACTTTATATAAACACGGGCTCATTGCACTGTCCATCGGTAGCACCTGTTCCGTCACCCCCAAACCTGTGTGGCAGACGCAAGTCGGCATCAACAGCCCCAACTTCAATCCGGCTATTCCGCCGGTCGCCGCAAACGGTGTGGTCTACTACGCCGACGGGATGGGCAACGATGTGTATGCATTCAACGCGACAACCGGAGCCATACTTTTCCACGACCACTACACGCCAGTTCAATCCGGCGAGGGTAACTTCTCATCGCCGTCGGTCGTGAACGGGCAGGTCTTCGTCGCGGGCAGCGACCATGTGGTTCATGCCTATGGCCTTTAACTGATCAAGCTGCCCGGGGCAAGCCGTGCACGTCAACTCACGCGCGCGTCTCGGGCAGCCCTCGTCATCCACCCGTCTTCTTTCCCTTGCGTCTCTCCCGCTATCGCTAAAGCCGGATCTACTCAGCCCCCCAATTTCAAAAATGCCTTCGCGCCCGATTATCTCAGCTCCCCTGGCACGCCACGCGCGCTGCGCGCCGGCCAAAGCCAAACCAGGCGCCGCCGCACGGCACCTTTTATCCGTTTCGGCGTAAGCTTCCCAAGCCACTCCGGCCTGGGCGCGGCCGGTGCATTCAATCGATCTTCAAGCCAGCGCAATCGCGCCTCATTTTCCCGCTCACGATCAGCGTAGAGCACTAGAGGAAACGGGTGCGCAAGCCGCGGACCATAGAGCGCGAGCGCCGTGTCCACGATGTCGCGGTTCTCCTCGCGCTGCGTGAAGTACGCAAGATGGACAAACGGTACGCGGCGCACGCAGACGATACGGAGATCGTTGCGTTCGCAATGCATGTGCATCATATGCTCGTCATCGCGGCCCCCGTCGTCGATCGCATTCCACAGCGACTTGCGAAACAGGATGCAGCCGATCGAATAGCGAGATTGCGATGGCACATCGCACTGCTCCAGCGATTGCGTCGCAGCGATGAATGCGTCAGGCTGAAGGGTGGTGCGCTCGTGCAGCCAGCGCGCGATGTGCGGATAGCCCCATATGGTGCCGTTCGTACCGGTCTCGATCTGCTCCGCCGGAATGATCCGCAGCGGAAAGCGCCCGCTGCTGCCCGAACCGACGAAATGCGGATGCGCCTGCGTGGCAAAGTACTCCTGCTCCAGATTCATCGCCTTCAGCAGCTGAGGAAAACCCCATGCGTTGTTATTGATGAGCGGCGTCACGTACGCCAGCTTCCGGCCATTTCCCCGCTCAGCGCTGTCATAGGCCTCGACCATCTGGTCGAGCCATTGATGCGCAATCGGAAATGCATCGTCGTCGACCTTGCAAACCAGGTCGATGTTTTCGAACTCCGGTTTGGACAGTAACTTCCTGATCGACCGATAGGGGTCCCCTGGTACGATGTCGTCGACGACGTTGACGACACCGGGAAACAGTCTTTCGTAGCGCCGGGCCACACCGAGGGTGCGCTCGGCGTCGTACCCGCCGCGGCAATTCTGCAGCACGTAGAACGGCACACCCGGCGGTCGGTAGGCCATTTGACTCGCAAGCGCCAGCTCGAGCGCCGCATAGTCGCGACACGCAAGTATCACTACAGCCATTCTGCGTGCCTCAACGTCTGGATGCGATGTGTTCATGCGTCAACTCCTTTTAACAAACTCGTGCATTTGGCATTAATCAGTCGATGCCCTTGCCAGGAAAATCGGAACTCTTTTCTTAACCAGGTAAAGCGCCATGCAGCCGGTGACAAGCGCTTCTGTCGCAAGTATCGACATCGCTGCGCCTTGCGCCCCAAAACGAATCGAAAGCGGCACCAACAGCGCGATGTTGAACACACCGGATCCCAGCAGGATCTCGCTGAATTTTTTCTTCATGCCGAGCGGTAGCATCATCTGGAGCCCAAGCACGTTGTTTAGCGCCACCATCCACGGCACAAACGCCATCCACCGTAGAACGTCGACCACCGGCGCATATTGAGGTCCCATACCAATGCGAACGATCCATGGAGCAAGCGCCCAGAGCATCACCGATACGGCGAACATGATTGTGCTCATCGCGTAAAGCGCCTTGCGCACGAGCGCATAGGCCTTCACGGTGTCCTCGGCAAACAGTGCATTGACGCGCGGATACATGGCGTTGCTGAGCGGCGCGATCAGGGACTGCGCCACGTTGCGAATCTTGTCGGCGGCACCAAAGTAACCTAGCGTTACGTTGCCTGCCAGAAATCCGAGCAACACGCTGTTCGTCGTCGTATAAAGACTGATTGCAGCGGTCGCCATGAACACGTGCCATCCGTCCCTGAAGGCTCCGATGACATCGCTTACGCCCGGAAGCCAGAACGAGATCAATCTCATGCGCGCGATCAGCGTCAGTGAGATCAGCCCGGCGACGACGGTGCTCATTGATGCGATGAGCGCCGCTCGCCACGTGTCGTCGGGCGAGTGGACGAGGAGGTAGGTAGCGGGTATGACAAGCAAGCGTGCGCTCAACGTTGATATGGTGACAAAGGACATCCGCTCCAAACCCTGGAAGAGCCATTGCGGAAATAACACGGTGCCGATCACCAACGGAAAGGTCGCAAACATGATGGGCCGAATCTCAATGAACTTCGGCACCAGCAAAACGCCAAGTACCAGAAGCGCAAGGCCAACGCACGCTACCAGCGTTTTGGCCACCTGCGTTTTCCAGAAAATTCTCGAAACAGCGTCGCGGTCGTTCTGCACCCTTGCAATCTCGCCCGTAGCTGACCAGTTAAAGCCGTAGTCGGCCAGCAGGACCAGATAGGTCACCACCGCCTGAGCAAAAACGTAGGCGCCAAAGTGGTTGGGACCCAGCACGCGGAACAGATACGGTAACGTCGCGAGCGGCAGCACCATATTCGCCACTTGCAAGACCGACAGGGCCAGCATGTTCCGCAATATTCCGTGCGCCATAGTGGGTCAGTCCGTGGTTATTCACCGATTCTCTGAATGCAGGAGGAGATGGTGCGCGAGTTACGCGCGCATCCACCACAGAGCAGTTGCCCGATCGACTTTTCTACGCTTTGATATGCTAAATAGTTTTCGACCACCGTCACCCATGGAAACCGCCTGCCATGCGTGCTGCCGGCGGTCCGTGTCTGGGTCTATGTCATCCGCATGATATGTGCCAGCCGCTCCGCATAGCACTGGGGCAAAAATGGGCTAACGTCGTAACGCCGCTCCGGCGTAGCGAGATGCGCGGCAAGCCCATCAAGCGCCGCTCGAAGACTTTCAGGGTCATCGCGATACGTTATCTTGCTGCCGACGGCATTGCCAAAATCCAACCGATGGGCACCCTCCCGGATCAGCGTGGGCAACCCCAGCATCGCCGCCTCGACAATGACAAGCGGTGCGACTTCCACCCCCACTGAGGGCAGGACGATCGCATCGGCAAAACGTCGCAGTTCCGAGAACAACCGGTCCTGCGGCAGGCTGCCGAAGAAAACAAGCTTTCCCGACTCGATCAGCGGCGCATATCGTTGCTCGATCTCTTCGCGGTCGGCACCGTCGCCGAAAACACCTATGCGCTCGATACGCGCAAAATCGATCGAGCTCGCGAGCGCGATAAATTCCGCGAGACCCTTCTCGCGTACAACGCGTCCGACAAATGCAAGGCTGAAGCGCTCCCGATCGCGCACGCTCACCGGCTTGTTCGTCACACCGACGACCGAGGGGTTGTAAAGGACCACCGTGTTGTCGATCCCTCTGCGATGCAAAGCCTCCTGCATGAAATCACTTGGACAAATTATCCGATCGAAGATGCGCTCTGGCTTGTACACCGCGCGCACTGTATGCCAGTAGGCTTTCGAAAAGATGTCATGGAGTGCGCCTTTTGCGCTGACGCGCAACATCAAGACATGCCCCGTTTGCAACGCGTCGAGCGTCAAATGCTCGATATTGCCGTTCACCATGTAGTGCAGCGTCGGGTTGTAATAGATAAGATGAAAATCGTGACATGTCATATACGCGGCGTAACCTAACTCTCGCTTATGTCGAGCGATCACGCCGAGTACCGATGCTGATAAAGCATTGTGGTAGTTGTGGACAAGAATCCTATCCGGCCGGAAGGCGCCAAGAGTTTGCTTGAGCGCGCGCGCGGCCGCCAGGTTCCACGATCTGGATAGCAACGACAAACTCCCCTGGAATCGACTGACGTCAAAGCATTCCACTTCCACGCCGGACATTGCGCGTAGAAGGTCAGCGGACTGCCGATAGACGACCTCCGCCCCGCCCTTTTGCTCGAAATCGTTGATAACCAAGACTCTGTATTGCTGCATGCCTGCCTCTTGTCAAGCAAGCGCGGTGCGCTCCACCAAGCAAGAGTACTTGGTGGCATATGAAACGCTATGTTCGGAATCGCACCGAGGCTCAGGTTGCGGTTCTGATCCCTGGCTACCAGGCAAGCGTAACAAGTCAAAACCTTGATGCGACGGGAGGTGCGCAGACCGGGCGAGCGGCCCCGCCCGCCCCGAGCTGTTGCTCGAGAACATCCAGCAACTGACGTGCGGAGCGCTCCCACCGGAACTGGCGCGCATGCTCTCTGCCGCGTGCGCGCCAGACGTCGCGTAGCGCTGCGTCGCCCATCAACTGCGCCACTTTGTCGGCGATGTCTTCGACAGAGCGCGCGTCGCAATAGACCGCGGCATCGCCGCATATTTCCGGCAGCGAGGCTTCTCGCGATACAACCACCGGACAACCGCACAACATCGCCTCGAGCGGCGGCAAGCCGAAGCCTTCATAAAGCGAGGGAAACACAAAACAGGCTGCATTTTCATACAGCGCACGCAACTCACCGTCCGATACGAAGCCGGCGGCGACGATGTTCTCCGAGAGGTCGTAGCCCACCTTGGCTTTAGGATTGAAGATCCGCAAATCGCACCCGCCGACAACCACAAACTTCCAGTCGTGACGCTCACTCAGGCGCTCGATTGCGGCAAGCACACGGGCAAGGTTTTTTCCTACTGACAGATTGCCGACCACGAGGACATAACCGTCGTGCTGTAGATTCAGCCGTGACAAAATCAACTTGTCCGCCGCGATTCTGTCGAAATGGTCCACGCCATTCCAGACGACCGAAATACGCGACGCGTCTATCCCGAGACGCGCCATGATTCGTTTCTTCGAGAATTCCGACACCGTCACGATGTGACTGGCGCTGTGCTTCAAGATTGAAAACGCGAAGCGATACCAGAGTCTGAACTTCCAGGAATAGTTTTCCGGCAAATCGTAGACTGCCACGTCATGCATCATGACCACCTGACGACGTGCGAACAACGGCCCCATGTTGCAGAGGCTAAGCAGTGTTCGCCCGCCGGTCGCGAACGGCAGCGCAAGTTGCTCCCACGAAGAACCCTTCAACCAGCGCCCGACCGTTTTTGCTTTCGGCAGCGCGACGTCCGTGCGCGCGTCAACGGGAAGTAGCAACGGGAGGTCGGTGTCCTCGGGAAACAGCCGCTGAAACGCCATCGCCAGTTCATAGCCAACGCGTTGCACGCCAGTGATCCGCTGCGATGCGAATTTGCCGTTAATTGCAAACCCCGCAAACGGTACCGGCCAGTTGCGACTTTGCATCGCGCCAGCGTCGGTTGGCGTCGCCGTCTGAACGGAAACAACTTTCCGATGAGTGTTGGATCGCTCCGCAAACTCGTCCATCAGATATCTCCCCAGATGATCCTGAGACCGCAGCGCCGTGCGCCCAGGTTTCGCCCGCGACGTTCGAATTACGTCGCCTGCCGATTTGTCGCACCATTCCGGCGTGCCAGACGGTGCGGGTGCCGAAGCCGGTCGCCAGCCATCCCAAGGCTGCATTAAGCAATCTCGCGGGAAGCTCCCTCAGTACGGTTTCACACACAAGGCCCGGCGGCAAACGTAAGCGCGCCGCCGACAGCTTTGAAAGTTCGATTCCGTACTGATGAGTGGAGCCGGGCACCCTATTTTGGTCTGGCCTGTTGCCCAGAAAAAGCGGCGTCCCGCGTGGCCTCTCAGCACCTGCATCTTTGCTCGTCGAACCGAACGGGCTATTTCCACGAGCGATTCAACGAGGATGATCCCATGCTGACGATTCACCTCCATCGAAGCCTTTTAAAACCATCCCTACTCCGGCGCACTACGCTGTCCGCATTCTTTTTTCTGGCTTTCTCGAGCGCCTCATATGCTCAGTTTCAGATACGCCTCGCTAGTCCGCCGGGCTCGCTAGTCATGCCGATAAACGGAAAGAAGATCGTCCGGTTCGTCGTCGCGACGCCGGACGATATGCGCCAGGCAAAGTTAACGGTTAGCGTGTTCCCCTATGACAGCAACGGCAAATTGATGCCGGCTGCGCTCACCACGTACCAGAAAGCCATCAGCGAAATACCGGGAGGCAAGGCGATCGACGTCAGCATAGCCGTACCGCGCTCTGGTTTGTTCCGCGTCGACGCGACCTTCAAATCACCAGATGGAGAAACGCTCGACAAGACAGCGACCACGCTGGCCGTCGTCACGAAACGCGACGAAGTGGGGCCTTCCGACTTCGGTGTCGTCACCCATTTTGCTCAGGGCGGCACACCGCCGCCTTCGGTACTGTTGCCGCTCGTCAAGCAGGCCGGGTTCTCGTGGATTCGAGACGAACTCTATTGGGAGGCAATCGAACGAACGCCAGGACGCTTTAACTTTCCCGCGCGTTTCGATACGTACCTTGCCGCATGTGCCCAGTTCGGCATTTCGCCTTTAGTCGTTCTCGACTACGGTAACCCGGTTGCTTACCCGGCGCTCTTTTCGCAATCGAACTTTCCGCAGTCACCCGAGGCCCGGGCGCGGTTTGCCCGATACGTTGATGCTGTGGTCGCCCGGTACGGTAGGACGGTTAAGCATTGGGAGGTTTGGAACGAGCCGGATTTCGGCAAGATCAACTACCCCACCTACCTTGCCCTTTTGAAGGACACGTTCGGCGCCATCAAGCAACGAAGTCCGGACGCATCCGTGATTTCCTGCGGCGGCGGCGGCTCGGGCGGCGGCCCGGGGGGTGATTGCATTGTTGGATTGATGAAGGGCGGAGGGCTGAACGACCAGGACGGCTTTAGCGTACATCCCTATATGCCGCCCAATACGCCAGAGAGAGGCTATCGAGCCACGGGCGCGCCGATCGATTTCGTGAGCATTCCAACGGTGTGGCCCTACCTGAAACGACTGACTGCAGACAATGTGAAAGCAGATGGGCGACCACTACAGATTTGGGTGACGGAGTTAGGCTGGCCTGTGAATCCTAAAGACCCGGGGCAAGATGAAGCAACGCAGGCGTCCAATCTCGTGCGCACCTATTTGCTGTCGCGGCGCTATGGCACGGTCAAGGTGGTGTTTTGGTACGACTTTGTCGACGATGGCACCGACGTCAACAACATCGAGCACAACTTTGGCTTGCTGCACCACGATTTGACGCCCAAACCGGCGTTCGTCGCTGCTTCGGTATTGAGCAGCACGGTCGGCAAGCGTAACTGGGCAAAGGCGCTAGTCGACGCGGAGAGCGTCAAGGCGTATCAGTACGGAACCGATGATCCAGTCGTCGTCGGCTGGACCACCGATGGCAAGGAAAGTACGGCCTCCTTACACCTGCCGGCCGGAAGATATGTTCAGCGCGACTGGCAAGGTGTCGATACGCCTGTAACGATCACCGCACAAAGCTTCGACTGGCGAGTGGGCCCGATGCCCCGTTACCTCATTGCAGATAGACAGTAACCTACGGTGTCGTCGGTCCGAGTAGCCGGCGCCGGTATCCGCATCCCGTCGATCAGTATGCGCCGTCGCGCCGGATCACCACGGCGACCGTCTTCAACATGATCATGATGTCGTACCAAAGCGACCAGTTTTTCACATACCACGCATCCAGGAAAACGCGCCGCGCGTAATCCGTATCATTGCGACCGCTCACCTGCCAGAGACCCGTCATGCCCGGCTTTGCCAGGAAATAGTAAGCGGATTCCTCTCCGTACCGGACGATCTCCTTTTCGATTACCGGGCGCGGTCCCACAAGGCTCATATCCCCGCGCAGCACGTTCCACAACTGCGGCAATTCGTCGAGGCTTGTTTTGCGCAGTAGCGCACCAATTGACGTGATCCGGACATCGTCCTTCAGTTTGAAATCCTTCTCCCATTCGGCCCTTGCGACTGGATCGCGTTCGAGCAATTCCTTCAGCACCTTCTCGGCATCAGGCACCATCGAACGGAATTTGTAGCAGTTGAACTTTTTGCCGTTTTGTCCGATACGCGTGTGCCCAAAAAACGCGGAACTACCGTCCTTGGCCACCAGGGCCGCAATGATCGCGAAGATGGGCAGCAGCATGAGTAACAGAAATCCTCCCACCACGACGTCGAAGCTCCGCTTGAGAACTCTGGCCGAAAAACGCGCGAGGTTGTTTTGCACGCGCAACATCATCACTTCGTGGCCGAAGAAGTACGATATGTCGGTACCGCATAACGGCACGCCACGCATTGATGCCATCACAGTGACGTCGCGAATGCCGTACTTCGTGAGTCCACGAACCCACATATCGCGCAAAGCGCGGTGATCGTGCTCCAGCGCTATCACAACCTGTATGCCAGGCAACGATCTGAACGTCGCGGGGGTAATGCCCTGCAGAATGGGGGCGTCCGAGACAAAGATCGCCTCTTTGTCCACCGCGGCCTGGGCGTCCGGCGCGACATAGGCGATCACGTCCACACCCAGAAACGACTGGTTCGACAGTGCCCGCCTGGCTTCCAACGCGCTTTCCCCACACCCGACAATGAGCGTTGGCCTTTTCCACAGGTTTGCCCAGTCGAGTGCGCGCTTTGTCACCGATCGGAACACGGGCACGCAGATCAGGGCGCCGCTCCAGGTCAAGGCCCACCATCCGCGCGAAAACGTACCTTTGGCCAGCGCGGTAAGCGCCAGATGAATGACCGCGAGCACGATCAACATCCGGAAAATCTCCTGGAGCTCACGCCACATGGGCCTGCGACAGGAGTAGTGCCGCAACCTCGCCCAGAACCACACGGTTCCAATACAGGCTAGCGCCAGGTAGATCAGCATGGGCTGATGTGAAAAGATCGACCACACGCTCTTCTGCGACTCGGCGACAAAGCTGCCCAGCACGCGATTCGTCACCAGGAGTGCCACAGTAAAGCCAACAATGTCCGCGGCCGCCAGTGCGACTTTATTCGTCAGGGCAGGAAATGGAGTGACGCCCAGTTCAGGCAGTGATGCGTATTCGATTCTGATGGTTGAGTTCACTTGGCATTTCCTCGTGTTGAGCAGCCGGCAGACCTTCCAGACCGATTAGGATGGAAGCGAAGTCACGCCAAACTCCGCCGGTTCTTCTTCGACTGCCATGGCGCACACCGGCGGTCGAATTGACGCACGGAGCTTGCGCCAGACGCGAGAATTCCGGTGCGATTCCATGGCCTTCAGGACGACTGCCAGGAACCCCCGACGAAAAGCCGCCTCGGAAAACCGCTCCGCATTGGCGCGACAACTGTCGGGCAAAAATTGATCGGCGCTCGCTTCAAATCTGCGTACCGCAGCTTGCACTGATTCGACTGTCTGCTCGTCGAAGAACACACCCGTCGGCTGCGGCTGTGTGTCGTCGATCACCGTTTCACACGCCCCGCCCTTACCGAACGCAATCACAGGGGTGCCGCATGCCTGTGCCTCCACAATCGAGATGCCGAAGTCTTCCTCTGCAGCGAATACAAATGCCCGCGCACGCTGCAGGTAGTCCCTGAGGACGGGGAAGGGCTGATGCCCCAGGATTACGACGTTGGGTCCCGCCTTGGAACGGATCTTTTCCATATCGGGACCGTCCCCGATCACCACCAGCGAACGTTCAGGCATGGCCGAAAAGGCCTCCACTACCAGATCCACCTTTTTGTACGGCACCATTCTGGAGACCGTGACGTAAAACGACTCCTTGTGCGTGCCTAACTCGAAAGCCTCGGTGTCTACCGGGGGGTAAACGACTGTCGCATCGCGGCGGTAAACACGATTAACACGGCGCGCAATAAAGTCCGAATTGGCAACGAACGTATCGACTCCGTTCGCCGTACGCACGTCCCACGTGCGTATGTAGTGCAGCGCGACGCGCGCGAACAACGAACGAAAGCCCTTCAGCAGATTCGCTTCCGTCAGGTACTGATGCTGCAGATCCCACGCATAGCGGATGGGCGAATGAACATAGCTGATATGAAGTTGATCGGGTCCTACCAACACGCCCTTCGCAACGGCATGCGAACTTGAAAGAACGAGATCGTAAGCAGACAGGTCAAACTGCTCGATCGCTAGCGGAAAGAGCGGCAAATAGTTACGGTACTTGCGTTTGGCGAACGGCAGCTTTTGCACGAACGAGGTCGTCGCCCTCTTCCCTTTCAAAAAAGCACGATCATCCATGAAGTCGATCAAGCTAAAGACGTCGGCTTCAGGAAAGCATTCGAGCATCTGTTCAACCACGCGTTCGGACCCGCCAAATGTCACTAACCATTCATGAACAATTGCAACCCGCATCGCGATACCTCCATGATTGAACGGTTCAGCAACCGTGGCGCGGTCATGCCGCAGTGCGCCATTACTGCCGATCCTAGGCGGCACCTTGCTACCCTTCGGTTCGGATTCGCACAGAAGGCCTTCCGGCTGAACGATGAATTTGCGACGTCACCGACGATCACGTCGAAGAGAACATGCAACGCGTTCAGTTGAAGACGAGACGCCCGGCGAGACTGCGCGCTTTGCGTTGCGAGATCGGTGAGACAGCCACGGCGGCCACCATCATTGACAGCCACATGAGGAGAAGGAAAACGAAAATCTGAGTTCTAGATGCGCGAAGCAGGGTTGTGTAGTGAAATGCGAAGCCTACTAATCCCGTCGCCACAGTGCGCGCGACCATATCCCTGTACCACCTCACGTTGATTCCTGGCAGGAATTTGCGGTGCACGATACTGACCCAGACGAGCACCCGGAACAGACCTAACGCAAGCCACGCGTAAGCCACGCCGACTGCCCCATTGTTGAGCGAACCCAGGAAAACGGCCGGTACGAGAATCACCAGGAATGCGACGTTACCCTTGATCTGCAGGGACAGATTTCCTTGCGCGCATTGCACGAGGAAAGCCAACTCCGCAATAGCGGAACATGCGTTACCGATCGCATAGCACTGCAGGACACGCCAGGCTTCCGGCGTCGAGGGCGCGCTCGCTGACCACAGCCTGAGAACGAGGTCAGGCGCTATCGCAAAGATCATTGCAGCAGGAATGACCACGATCATCGTGATCTCGCTCGCGAGCAGATAGCTCGGTATGATGTTCCGGCTATCGCCCACGCCGTTGGCGGCAAAGCGCGGAATAAACGCCTGCTGGACCGGATTGGCCAGCAGCAGGATACCGCTGGCGAGAAGCGTGGCCATGCTAAATACGCCGAATGCTTGCAGAGACAGAACCTTCGACAGAATGACCTTGTCGATCTGCGTGGTGGTCGCCCACACGAGCGCGGAGAACGCGATGGACAGTGACAATCTTGCGCGCGCCGATAATGCGGCGCGCGAAAACGTTCGCGTGAGTAGCGGCGCTTTTATCACGCGGGCAAGCAGCAATCGCATGACCAGACTTTCGCCGGCAATTGCGCCCAGTTGCCACAGGAAAAAAACGTCGATTTGCGGCCACCTCGCGATGACGGGAACAACGAGCGCAGCCCGGATGACGGCAAAGCCCACAACCACTCCGTTGAGCGTGGCTTGCCTGTCTATGCCCACCATGCCTGCTCGATAGACCGAAGAAAGCCAACGCGACGAAGCGGTTAAAACCATCAAGACAAACGCGCTTTCGATTTCGTGCGCAGGCAACCCCGCCGCGTGCAACCAGTCTTTCGCAAAGAACGGTGCCACCAGCAAAGAAAGCACGAAGAGCAGCGTGCACATGGCCGCCACGAATTTTTCGAGTGACTGCAGGAGGACACTCGCCTCCTTCCTTGATGCTTCATCCTGCGCGCGCGCAAGTTCGCGACACAATGTGGGCGAAAGTCCAAGATCCAATATCTGCACCCACGCTTGCAACGCGGCATTGAGCGCGATCAGACCATACGCTTCGACGCCAAGATATCGAACGTACGCCGGCACCATGACGATGCCGAGCGCAACGGTAGCAATCTGGCCAGCATAGTTGGCGAGCAGGCTGCGTCTAAGCATCGTCGTAAGAGGAGGAGGGAATACATTGCGCAGTGACTGTAGCCGCCCCAAATCATGAGCAATGTGCGAATGCGAACACAGCCCCTTCCGGCGACTCCGCATCAGGATCACTACAAAGTGGTTCGGATGCCGAATCGTAACCGGCCACCGCCCGATCGCAGACCACGGGCTATTCGTCGAATAGCGGCGAATATTGGCAGTTCTTTCAAAAATGCCCGGCCCGAGCCGTATGTCACACTATGACTGTCAACCCATTATTCCGCGCGACACAGCGCGACTTTTCGTGGACGCCATGCGCCTTTTGACCATCCTTGCCATACTCGAAATCGTTGCGGTAATTTTTGCCGTATCGTTATGCGTGGCGGCGCGGCGCACCGATGAACGAACGGAACGCGCGCTATCGCACGACGAAGTCGAGGCCCGACGGCAGGTTGACGACGTGCGTCGGCACGTGCGGCGGGCCCCGTTCCGCAAGCGCATGACGTGGCGCTGGCTGGCGGCCGTGCTGCGAACTCGCGATCATGACAAAAGCGGCAACTGACTCTGGGTGCTGCCCCGCCACGTGACTTTCAGACGTCAACGTCCGCTACAGACCACCTGGCGTTCGCGCTCCCTGTCTCTGCGGTACACGGGCGGTGGCGAGGCAATCGGTGTGGCCCCTTCTTTCTCTGCCGCACTAGCGAGCAGCAGCCGGCGGAATTCCCGTTTGACGATCCCATAGCACTCGCAGGCATGCTCTTCCAGACCTTCGCGGTCGAGTACGGTAATGTGACCCCGACGCATGCTGATGAGTCCGGCGTCCTGGAGCTTGCCCGCCGCTTCCGTCACGCCCTCGCGACGGACGCCGAGCATGGTCGCGATCAGTTGCTGGGTGACGACCAGTTCGTCCGACTTCAGCCGATCATGGGTGAGCAGGAGCCAGGAGCTCACCTGCTTGACGATGTGATGGTGCCTGTTGCAAAGCGCATTCTGAGCGATCTGGGTGAGTAACGCCTGGATGTAAAGCAGCATCAGCTTATGCACGGGGCCATGCTGCTCGAACTCGCGCTTGAATATCTGGGCGCTCATGGAGTAGGCATAGCCGCCGCTGCGCACTTCGATACGGTTGGGCATGGTCGCGCCGCCCATCAACACCGGAACGCCGATCACGCCTTCGTTACCGACAGCGGCCACCTCCGCAGTCGCGCCGTCCGCCATCAGAAAGAGCATCGACACAATCGCCGTAGTCGGGAAATACACGTGTTTGACGGTTTCGCCTGAGTCCGAGAGTAATTCACCAGCGCGTAATCGCTGAAGCTTGAGGTGAGGAGCCATCAATGCCATCTCGGGCTCCGGTACGACGGCTAGCAGGTGATTCGCGAATGGATAGTTCGTAAAGTCGAGCATGGTCGTTTCCTGCCGGTCTTAGCACACCAAAAGGCATGCAGAGTGTGAGGGCAACGGTTTACCGCCTAAAAATTACTGCACTGCGATAGTCCACTGAAGTGCCCGGTAGAAATGCCCGAAGGCATTACCCCATGGGCATCCCTTCTTTAGCCAGAGGCGTGCCATACGTTTCAAACGACTGTTTTTAAAGGACTTTATTAATAGATGTCGATCGGGCGCCGGATTCGGTCCGCGAACCGTCTCATATCTGAACAACTTTGCGGGCTCAGCGAATTTCTGTGGCGCGGCGCAATAATTGCTGCGACGCGGTGCGTTTCGAGATAGACGTACGCCCTGCGGGCTATGGCGGAAGATAGGGTTCGCAATATGCCCCGCGAGCGCGAGAGAGGGCAGCGCCGAACACCCGAGTTCGAACCAAAAGTGTCTCAGTTCTGAACCATGCTTAAACTCCAGACATCACGTCTGGATGATTAATTCGCTATCCTGCGTTCCTCTTTCTAATCATACGAATCATCACTTTAAACGACGCGCGGATTAGCGTGGCTAACCATGCTTCGCGTATTACATAACCACGTCGCAAACCGTTAAGTTCGAATCCGCACAGAGAGGCTCTTGTTACCGACATATGGTGTCCCCGTTACCACTTCGTTGTCTGAATCAGGGCGAGACCCTTCGCAATGACGAAGGCTTGCCCACCTAAAACGGAGCCGCCGGATGACTATCGCATTTGCGCCTCAATCGAAACTGCTGCAGTTCACGTCCATGACTGACGAGCGACTATCGATCCAGCCGGTGATTCTGGCGGGCGGGGCCGGCACGCGACTGTGGCCCCTCTCCCGCGAGCAATATCCGAAAGAACTCATCGAGCTGATTGGAGAGGAGTCCCTGCTGGCCACGACCGCACGACGCCTTGATGGCCTTGAAACGTTGTGGCCGGTTTCCAGCACCCTGCTTTTAGTGTGTGGCGAGAATCATTGCCACATCAGTGCGGAACAGCTAGGCGAGTGCGGCAAACCGTCTCGCATTCTGCTTGAACCGTCAGCACACAACACAGCGCCTGCGCTCACTGCGGCGGCGCTGGAGGCGGTCGCCGGGGACAAGGATGCCGTGCTCGTTGTGATGCCTGCAGATCACGTTGTCCCCGACGCACCCGCATTCCAGGGCGCCGTGTCGCGCGCCGCGCACTATGCCGCCGACGGCGCCGTCGTCGCCATCGGCATCGTGCCCCGCCACGCCGAGCCGGGCTACGGATACATTCGGGTAGGCGTGCCGTTGGGAAGCGATGACGGCTTCGTCATCGACCGGTTCGTCGAAAAACCACACCGTGAGCTTGCGGAGCAGTACGTTCGGTCCGGCGAATATTGGTGGAACAGCGGCATCTTCGTTGTCCGGGCTTCGGTCTGGCTATCGGTTATCCATGAGCTGCACCCGGCGATTTACGCCGCCTGCGAGGCCGCACACCGCAACCGTTCACTGGTCGGCAAGTTCGTGCATCTCGCTGCGAGAGACTTCGACGGTTGTCCTGACGAATCGATCGATTACGGTGTCATGGAACGACTCGGCGAATGTAAGGGCACCTGCGGCGTTGTTGTGCCGATGGATTCGTCGTGGTCCGATGTCGGCTCATGGGATGCCGTCTGGCAGATGATGCCGAAGGATCCGAGTGGAAACGTGGCGCGCGGCCGGGTCATCTTCGAAGACACCGTCAACACCTTTGCGCACTCCCAAGGTCGTCTCATTGCGTGCGTTGGTTTGAACGGCGTAGTAGTCGTCGAAACAGCGGATGCGATCCTCGTCGCGGACAAGCAGAGCGCCCAGCAGATCAAGTCCGTCGTGTCACGTATTCGTGCTGAGCACGGTTCAGAAGCGGATCACCATCGCATGGTGCATAGGCCGTGGGGTTTTTACGATTCGCTGGACTCGGGCGATCGCTTTCAGGTGAAGCGTATCGTCGTCAAGCCGGGCGGCAGCCTGTCGCTGCAGATGCATCACCACCGGGCAGAGCATTGGGTTGTCGTTCGCGGGACAGCGCAGGTGACGTGCGGCGAAAAGACCTTCCTGCTGAGTGAAAATCAGTCTACCTATATTCCGCTCGGCACGGTGCATCGCCTGAGCAACCCGGAAAAGACAGCGCTTGAGATGATCGAGGTGCAGTCCGGTACGTATCTGGGCGAAGATGACATTGTCAGGTTCGAGGACAACTATGGACGCATGCATTCCTGACGCGCTCAATCTTTGCGCCGGGTGTTGCCCACTTTGGCGTAGCGATCCTCCCACGCTTCCTGTTCCGCGTCGCATGCGGCGGGGACATCCGGGCATCGCGTGGAAGCGGCAATGCCGTCCCGATGCGCACGGCCGTCGTGGTTCGCCATTAGCCGGTAGAGTGTCGCACGCGAGATGTCGAGCTCGCGTGCTGCGTGAAGTGACCGGCCGCGATGACGACGCAGGGCCGCTGCAATGGCATTTCGTTCCGCGGCTTCGCGCACCTGGGTCAGCGTGTTGTCGCCTTCGCTCAACAGATAGTGCAGTTCCAGCTCGGCCGGGCCAAGCACGCGCCTATCCGACATCACGATCGCACGACGGATGCGGTTCACGAGCTCGCGAACATTACCGGGCCAGCTATGCGCGTACATCGCCTTAATCGCTTCACCGGAGAATCCGCGGATCCGATGAGCGGCGTCGGCGCGGTATTTTTCCAGTATGTGATATGCGAGTACCTCGATGTCCTCGCCACGCTCCCTGAGCGGTGGCTCCGCTATGCGCAACACACACAGCCGGTGATAGAGATCTTCGCGAAACGTTTGCTCGGCGACGGCCTTTTCGAGCGCGACATTAGTTGCGGAAATGATCCGCACGTCCACATCGATGGACTCCGTACTACCGAGCCGCTGAATCTTCCTGTCCTGCAGAAAACGCAGCACGATAGACTGACTTTCGAACGGCAAATCACTGATCTCGTCGAGGAACAGCGTGCCGCCGTGCGCAGCCTCGATGCGGCCAATTTTACGTTGGAACGCACCCGTGAAGGCTCCGCGTTCATACCCGAACAACTCGGATTGCACGAGATGATAGGGAAGCGCCCCGCAATTGATTGCTACCAAGGGGCCATTGCGCCGCACCGAACGCTTGTGGATGGCCACGGCCGTCAATTCCTTACCCGTGCCCGACTCGCCGGAAATCAGCACGGGTGCGTCGCTGTTCGCAACTTTGGTTATGGCGCGAAACAGCTCTTTCATCGTACGACAGGTACCGACCATTTCATTGTCAACCGTGAGCGGATCTGGTTCCGTGCTGAGTACCATCATGCCATGCTCATGCCCAATGGTATCGACAAGGCTGTCGAGCTCATAAGGAACGGTGACAAACCGTGAGAAATACCGCCGGATCACACTGCGCTGAAGTTCGTTCGTTAGCTGAGGCACGGCGAGGATGCCGACCCAGCCTATCCCCCCCGTGGCGAAGCAAGATTGGAAACTGGCAAGTTCGCGTGACGAGAAGCCGCTCGCGAAATCGAACACGCCTACGGTTGGATGGTGCGCGGCGAGATAAGCCCTTGCCGCCCGACCGGATCTCAGCGGCGCAACCTCCCAGCCACGTTGTCCGAGTTTGTCGCACAGACTCCGCTCGGGTGAACGGGACACATAAACTAACGATCGATAAGATTGGTTGTCCAAATCGGAACCTTTTCCTGTTGATGATCCTTTACCCAGGACTGCCAGGACTATCACCCCATTTGGTATGCGGATTGTTGAAATTGTCGTATGCGGATCCGTAAATAAAATCGACTTCCACGCAACAGCAATTCTTGTCGACTGGTCGGGTAGGTTGTACGTCACCAACTCAGGTGCTAACTATCAGACAAAACACGCAGCTTCCAGACTCCGTAGGAAGCTTTAATAAAATAAGACGAATTACACCTTTTTCACGCCACTTAGGGTTGTCCATTATGCGCATCAACATCCGCCAAACTATCGCTCTTATTGGCGCCGTGCGCCTGACCAACTGGGCGCGAATCACCGCATTCCTAATCAATCAACAGGAAACGCCGGGGTCGCACTGGAGATCGCGATATGCAGTTGGCAGCGCTGCGATGATGACCAGGCGCACCGAGCGAGTCGACATAGCGGGTCGGTCCCTGTGGGTTGCGTGCCGCGCGTTGCGAGTCACGCAGCCATGTTATATGGAAAAAAATTGAACGGCGTGTGACAGGCGCGAACGCTCTGGGTAGTGTGGCCGCTGAGCGCAGCATTTACCCGCTTGCGTAGCGCCGGATTGCGCGGAATGCCATTGCGCCAGGTCGCACGAAATCGCGCAATTAGTTTCTAACTAGACAAATGATCTGTCTGACATAAGGAGTTACTGTGCGGCTGCTATCTTATGTCACCAACTTCGGCGATCCTTACCTGACGTCGCTCCTCGCGGGTGTCGTCATGCTGTGGCTTGCAGCGACGCGGGCGTGGCGACCATTGCTTGCCTGGACGTGCTGTTTTAGTGTGGGAGTATTGGCCGTCGCAGCAAGCCGGATTGCCCACGCAGCCTGGGGGGTCGAAATACCCGCGCTGAACTTTGCGGTCATCAGCGGTCATTCCATGCTGGCCAGCGCGGTCTATCCAACGACTTTTGGCCTCTGCGCGACTCAGGCGAAACCACGCACTATTGCGCTGGCTTATCTTTTCGGCCTCGCTTGCGCATTAGCGATCGGCGTATCGCGGGTCCTCATGGGCTTGCATTCAACCGCCGAAGTCGTGACCGGGTGGCTGCTCGGCACGCTTATCGCCGGCATGACATGCAGCCTGATGGCTCAGTCACGTGTCCGCACCTTTTCAGTCGGGAAATTCTCGATGCACGACTCCACGCCGTTCGCCGCGGTCGCTATGGCGCTCATCGTGATTTGTCACGGTAAGGTCGTGCCCGTTTCCAGCTGGCTCGACAGCAACGCGTCCGAAGTGACGCAATGGAGCAAAGCGCAAGCGGTTGAACCGCGCTAGACAGAACTGTGTCGCGTCATGCCGAGTTTTTGGCCCGGGGAGAACTTGCCGGGACGTCCGATTCGCGACTCGCGCTTCTATTTTTTCCAGCGCCGATGCCGGCATGAGCTGGGCGCGATGCAACTGCGGCGCCGACCGCTTTCGTTGCAGGGGAGACTTTGTCGTCTGTGGCGGCGCTATGGAATACTGCGCGTAGCAGCTCCTCACATACGGCTATCACATCTTCCCGTGCAATTCGACTCAGCACCTCATGATCCATGGTGCGAACAATGAGTGCATGCGCACGCGAGAGCTTTTTCAAACGGCGACCATTCACACCAAAGTGCATATGAAGTTCGCCGAGGCTATGGTCCCGCGGGCTAAAGAGCAGACGAATGTGAACACCGTCCGCGTCCAGTCGCTGAAACAGTTTGCGGACCTCGTGGCTTTCCGTCGCCGGGCACAGCACTTCGCCACTCCAGGCCGCCACCATGTCCTGTACATACGCAATTGCGTGTCGCCACATCGTGCGCAGGGCGGGTCCAAGCCGCGCGTGGCCGCGGATCACCTCGAGCCACTTCCCGGCGCGCATCATGGAGCGCAGATAGACTCGCGGCGACCCCGGCCTACGCTCGGCCGCGCCTTGCATCGTGCATCCGTCCGGCAGGACAAAGGCGACCGGATTGACCATAATGAGTCCACGCACCGCGCGGTTCAGTCTCGTCGCCTGCAGCGCCGCGTATGCCCCCGCGCAGATGCCGAAAACTACGACGTCTCGGTAACCGCGTCCGGCAAGCCAATCCGCCGCGCGGGACAGATCCCCCCCCATCGCATCGAGAACCGTTTGGCCAGGACCGCCGGTGTGTGCCGCAGAACAACTGTCGCCAAGCCCTTCGGCGTCGATTCGCAGCGACGCGAAACCGCGCTTCGCGAGTTCCCGTCCGAGCTCCACACCAAAACGTCCGTCGCCGACGTGATGCGTGGCGGCCGTATTGGCGATTAGAAGCACGGGCGTGTGCTCACGCGCTGTGCGCCGCATGGCAGGTTCACACAGGATGCAGAAAACACGCCCGCGCGCCACGTGCACCGGGTATTCCATGGCGGACGTGCTGACGAGAACCGGGCTCGCGTCAACCGACACTGCCGGCGCCCGGACGCACCGCTCACCCCCCTCCGACAGCCAGTCCGCCACCCTGTTCAACAGTGATTCCGGGAGTTCGGTCAGCCATGCGGTCTGGAGTACCTGTGTGTAGTTCTCGAAGGCTACAGACTCCACGCAGGCGCCGTTGCGTTCATAGTGGGCACTGAGCTGGTGACTGCCGTCGCGCTGGCCGCTGTGAGCGATCAGGATCCGCTGCGCGGGTACCTGTGGCTCATTGCACAGGTCGAGGTCGCCGATTGTTTCAAGCGCCTGCGCACTGACCCTATGGCCCAGGATGTCCCGCGCCCCAGGCTGCGTCTTCTCATGGTCTGCGCCAACACCTGCGGTCTGTTTCCAGGTCTGATTCAGGATGTTCATTTCGCGCCAAAAAAGACGCGTCGACCGAACCGGCGCGAGCATGGCGATCGATTCGATTTCGCGCTTGCGCGCCGCCCATGCAGCGACCGTTGCGCCCAAGCGAAACCCCGCGAGGGAAACCCTCTCTATGCCGGTGATGCTCCTCAAATAGTCGATTGCCTCGATAACTTCGTCCGCCCAATCGGTGGGACACACCAGACCTTCGCCATCAATGGAATCGCCTGTCCCCCGATAATCGAAACGCAAAACCGGAACGCCGCGTGCGGCCAGACGCTGCGCGAGTTCGCGCAGCGCTTGATGCAGCCACATTGCCTCGTGCCCGAAGGGGTTACAAAGCACCACACCCTTGTTACCGTCGGCCGGATGCAGCCAGCCAAAATGCCCATTGAAAATGACAGGTTTCATTGTTCTAAGCGCTGGTAGCGGTTAACGTCTCGCGTCAGGGTTGGATTACCGAATGGCATGCTCGTTACCTCAGACAGTACTAACGCGCCCAGTAAGCGCCGTTCCCCGCCAAAGTTAAGTGCGCTCTCACACACACGATCCGGCGCCCGAGCGATCGCCTCCTGTCCCGGCACCCGCTGCTACAGGCCGACGCTACCGATGTGGCCACTCAGAACTAATGCGCCGATATCTAGCTGCCGCACGCATGGATCAGAAACTGCTGGAACGCCAAAGCCGGCGCATCCAGCGTCGCGCCCTTGCGCCACAACATCCCCGCATCCATCTGCGGGATCGCATTGAGAATCGGCCGGGCATCGATCCGCTTGCCTTCCAGCGACCAGGGCCGAAACACCATGTCCGACAGGATCGTCACGCCGAAGCCATGCGCCACCAGTCCGCGCAACGCCTCCATTGAACTCGTGCGAAATGCGATATTCGGCTCGACGCCGTTTTCTTTCCAGTAACGCAGCGTCGCTCGTTCGCTCTCGTCGACGGTGATGAGGATATACGGATACGCTGCAATATCCGCGAGCGACGGCGAGTTCACCTGTGCCAGCGGATGCGTCGGCGCGGTCCACAACTGACGCCGTGAACGAATCAGCACGTGATGCTGAAACCGCTTGAGATGATCCACATTCGACAGCAACGCCACGCCCAGATCGATGTCGCCGTCGAGTACGGCCTGCTCGATCTCGGGACGATCGGCGTCGCGCAGATCCAGTTCGACGTGCGGGTAGGTCGCGCGAAACCGCCCTAACAGTTCCGGCAGGAAATAACCGAGCAAGGTGTACGAGGCAGCAATACGCACCGTGCCCTTAAGGTCGTGTGAGCGAAACGGCGCCTTGTAGATCGCGTCACGCACGGAATCGAGGATGTGACGCGCGTGATTGAGAAAGTCCTGCCCATCCGGCGTCAGCGCGACACCCTGTGGAAGGCGTTCGAAAAGCCGGGTTCCCAGCGTCTCCTCCAGGGCAAGTACCGCATTGGTAATCGCGGATTGCGACACGTGTTCGGTCGCCGCCGCCATCGAAAACTGCCCGTTTTGCGCGGCCGCAACGAAGTAACGCATCTGCCGCAAAGTGACGTCTTTTGACATGTGTTTTTCGCATAGCAGGGTTCGGTATTTGTGATTTTACGATGGGAATTCGGCTTCCTATACTCGCCAGGACAATAAAGCTCCCGGAGACGCCGCCTATGAACGCCCCCCTATCGCCCCCGCTGCACGACGCGCTTGCCACCGTTTCACTCGACGACAAATACACGCTTGAGAAAGGCCGCGTTTACATGAGCGGCACTCAGGCGCTGGTCCGCTTGCCGATGCTGCAGAAAGAACGGGACCGTCGCGCGGGACTGAACACGGCGGGTTACGTATCGGGCTATCGCGGCTCGCCGCTCGGGGCGTTCGACCAGGCATTGTGGAAAGCGAAGAAGCATCTGAAGGAACACGACGTCGTGTTCCAGCCTGGGGTTAACGAGGACCTCGCCGCCACCGCGGTGTGGGGCACGCAGCAACTCAACCTGTGGCCCGACGCGAAAGTCGATGGCGTATTCGGCATGTGGTACGGCAAGGGACCGGGTGTCGATCGCACCGGCGACGTCTTCAAGCATGCCAACTCGGCAGGCACCGATCCGCATGGCGGCGTGTTGGTGCTGGCGGGCGACGATCACGCGGCGAAGTCGTCGACCGTTGCCCACCAGTCCGAGCACATGTTCGTCGCGAGCGGCATTCCGGTGCTCTATCCGGCGAGCGTGCAGGAATATCTCGACTATGGCCTGCACGGCTGGGCCATGAGCCGCTATTCCGGTCTGTGGGTCGCGATGAAATGCGTGACGGACGTCGTTGAGGCCAGCGCGTCGATCGACATCGATCCGGACCGCTTACAAATCGTGTTGCCGGATGACTTCGAAATGCCCGAAGGTGGGCTGAACATCCGCTGGCCCGATCCGCCGCTCGCGCAAGAAGCGCGTCTGCTCAACCACAAGTGGTATGCGGCGCTCGCCTATGTGCGCGCGAACAAGCTGAACCGCGTGGTGATCGACAGCCCGACGCCGCGTCTGGGCATCATGACCGCGGGCAAAGCCTATCTCGACGTGCGTCAAGCGCTGGCAGACCTGTCGCTCGACGACGACACCTGCGCACGGATCGGCATTCGCGTGCTCAAGGTCGGTTGCGTGTGGCCGCTCGATGCGCAGAACGCGCGCGATTTTGCAACGGGACTCGACGAGATTCTGGTGGTCGAAGAGAAACGCCAGATCCTCGAATACGCACTGAAGGAAGAGCTTTACAACTGGCGCGACGACGTGCGCCCGAAGGTATTCGGCAAGTTCGATCAACGCGATGACGCCGGCGGCGAGTGGTCGGTCCCGCGCGGTCAGGCGCTGTTGCCGATGCAATACGAACTGTCGCCGGCGCTGATCGCGAAGGCGATCGCGCGGCGTCTCGCGAAAGCCGATTTGCCTGCGGACGTACGCGCCCGGATCGAAGCACGCATCGCCATCATCGAAGCGAAGGAACGCGACGCCGCCACGCCGCGCACCGTCACCGAACGGCAACCGTGGTTCTGCTCGGGGTGCCCGCACAATACGTCGACGCGCGTCCCCGAAGGCTCACGCGCGCTGGCCGGCATCGGCTGTCACTACATGACCATTTGGATGGACCGCAACACGGAAACCTTCAGCCAGATGGGCGGCGAAGGGGTGGCGTGGACCGGCCAGATGCACTTCACCAACGAACGTCACGTGTTCGCGAATCTGGGCGACGGTACTTACTTTCACTCGGGTTTGCTGGCGATCCGCGCCTCGATCGCGGCCGGTGCGAACATCACCTACAAGATTCTTTATAACGATGCGGTCGCGATGACCGGCGGCCAGCCCATCGACGGCGTGCTGACCGTGCCGCAGATCGCGTTCCAGGTGACGACCGAAGGCGCGAAGCAAGTGCTCGTCGTCACCGACCAACCTGAAAAATACGCTACGGGCGTACGCTTGCCGGAAGGCGTGAAGGTGTATCACCGCGACGAGCTCGATCGTCTGCAACGCGAGTTGCGCGAAGTTGCGGGCACCACGGTCCTGATCTACGACCAGACCTGTGCGACCGAAAAGCGCCGGCGCCGCAAGCGCGGCACCTATCCGGATCCGGCCAAGCGGGCGTTCATTAACGATGCGGTCTGCGAAGGCTGTGGCGACTGCTCGGTGAAATCGAATTGCCTGTCTGTCGAACCGCTGCAAACGCCGCAAGGTACCAAGCGCAAGATCAATCAGTCGTCGTGCAACAAGGACTTCTCGTGCGTGAACGGCTTTTGCCCGAGCTTCGTCACCGCTGAAGGGGCGCAATTGAAGAAGCCGGCAAAGACGGCCAGTGGGACCGCGCTTCCGGACTTCACCGCACTGCCGCGCCCAGAGATCGCAGGTCTTGCAAAACCTTATGGCGTGCTCGTAACGGGTGTCGGCGGCACCGGTGTCGTGACGATCGGCGGCCTGCTCGGCATGGCAGCGCATCTCGAGAACAAAGGCGTCAGCGTGCTCGACATGGCGGGCCTCGCGCAAAAAGGCGGCGCTGTACTGAGCCACGTACAGATCGCGGCAACGCCGCACGAATTGCACGCAACCCGCATTGCGACCGGTGAAGCGCGCCTGATTCTGGGCTGCGACGCGATCGTGTCAGCGTCCGCCGAAGTGCTGGCGCGCACGCAACGCGGTGTCACCAAAGCGGCGATCAATAGCGGCGCAACGCCGACCGCGCAATTCGTGCGCGATCCGCAGTGGGCCTTTCCCGGCGATCAGATCCAAGGCGACCTGCGCGACAGCATCGGCGAGGACTGCGACTTTATCGATGCCAATCGCCTCGCGCTCGCGTTGCTTGGCGACACGTTGTACGCGAATCCGCTGCTGCTGGGTTTCGCATGGCAACGCGGCTGGTTGCCGGTCAGCTATGAAAGCCTCGACCGTGCCATCGAACTGAATGGGGTCGCGGTCGACAAGAATCGCCTCGCGTTCGAATGGGGCCGCTTTGTCGCGCAGCATGGCGAGGCAGCGGCCGATGCATTCGCGCCGCGTACCAATCAGCAACAGGCAATCGTTGTACACATGCCGGAATCGCTTGAACGGCTCATCGAGCGTAACGTCGAACTGCTGGGCCTCTACCAGAATGAGCAGTATGCCGCGCGTTATCGAGCGGTAATCGAACAGATGCGAGCCAAGGAAACCACGCTCGCCGCGGGCGCGAAGCTACGCCTCACGCCAGTGGTCGCGCGCAATCTGGCCAAGCTGATGACCTACAAGGACGAGTACGAGGTTGCGCGTCTCTATGCCGACCCGGCGTACTTCGACAAACTGCGGGCGCAGTTCGAAGGCGAACCTGGCCGCGACTACAAGCTCGGCTTTTACCTCGCACCGCCCTTGCTGGCGAAACGCGACGAACACGGTCACCTGAAAAAGCAACGCTTCGGGCAATGGACACTCCCGATGTTCCGCGTGCTCGCGAAGCTCAAATTCCTGCGCGGCGGTGCGTTCGACGTGTTCGGCAAGACCGCCGAGCGGCGCGGTGAACGCGCCCTGATCGATCAGTACATCGCCTTGATCGACGAGTTCTGTCGCACGCTGGACAACAACCGTCTGGACGTCGCGATGCGGCTTGCCAATCTCCCCGACGAGATTCGCGGTTTCGGTCACGTCAAGGAGCGCAACGTCTTAGCTGCTGCGACGAAACACGACAAATGGCTGGCGGAATATCGCAACGCGGCTGACCAGGCGGATTTCCAACCGGTGAGAAAGGCAATCTGACAACCTGGTCACTCAGTCAGCGTGGCGGCACGCGGCGTTCAGGGAATTCCCTTGGATTTTCGCCGCGTTTGCCGCCCTTTCACGCCGGAGTGTCTTGATTCGACTGCAGGATGGCGTTTTCGTACGCTATAAGGCGCCTTGTGTCGACAGTGCCCGGTGTTAGGCTCAAGAAAGCAGCCTTCGCGGCAGTGAGCCGCCGTTCAGCGGCAAAATCAGCAGCCACGAGAACATACCGCGAAGCGCGATTGCCGGCGAACGGCGAAACATCGCTGCGGGAGCGACTGCGATGAGAATCAGAACATATACGGCATTGACGCTATCGGTGTTTAGCAGTGCTGCTTTCGCATGGCAGCCGCTCATCTATCCCATCCGAAGTCAAAGCGCTTATCAGCGCAGCATCGACACCGCGATGTGCTACGCCACTGCCAACAAGCAGACCAAGATCAACATCGCGCACGAATCGCAGCTTCCACCGCGCAAACCTGCGGCAACCAAAACGTCGTCGACGGGGGCCCCGTCGCGGCCACCCTTGCCCTCCAGCAGTTTTTCAGCGACCCCGCCTGGCGCAAGCATGCCCGTCGCCGCAGCCGCACCAGCCGCAAGCGGAGCCGGCGTGAGCACGGCAACGACCGCTGCAGCGACAAAGACAGCAAGTTCGACCACGGCAACCGCGACGACCGCGGCCGCCACGCCGGCATCGGCAACCAGCGCGGATAACGGCGCCTCGGGGACGGCAGCAGCCGGCGCGGCACAGACGGCTGCTGCATCCGGCGTGAAGCTGCCGCCGCTGCCGGCGCCCGAGCCGCCAATGACACAGTATTGGGCCGCGTATGGCGCATGCATGCAAGCGCGGGGTTACGTCGTCGCACAGTAATCCCGATTGCAAGCCTCGCTGCCGTGCCTGGTTCTTCCTGATTGTGGCGCCGGCATTCGACGCCCGTTTGCGAAACGGCAATGCTTAGCGACTTTACTTCCGATCAGCATGATTACCCCCAATGCGAGCACTGCGGTGCGTCGCTAGCAGGTCGCTTTACGCCGTGCGCCGAGTGCGGCGCGCGTCCAGTCGATTCGCCCGGCACGCGCCGACCGCTGCCTTCCCCCTTGAAAATGCCGCTGGGCGATACCCAGCCGATGCTAGTGACCCGGCTGATGACGCCGCGAATCTGGCGCCCGTCTTCGCGAGAGCTAACCGATCCGTATTCCGTCACCAGCGAGACACCGGTCGCCGCCCCCGTCGTGCACAAACTGCGCCAGCCCGTCGTGCTCGGCGTCTCGATGCTGGTTGTCGCGTCCGCCGTGTACCTTGGCTTCATTCACAGCAACGACTCGGACGACGGCACCCCTATCGCGGTGTCCGGCAAAGTGAAGACCCAGAACGTGAAACCGCCGCTTGCCCTCGCTCAGGGGTCCGCGCCGGTCTTCGTTGCTCAACGGCCCGTGAAGCCCGTGCCCGTGCGATCGCTTCCTGTCCCGGCACCGGTTGCGCCGCCGCCGGCTCCGCGGCGCATGATGACGGCATCGGCCGAGGCGAAGCACAACCCGGGCGGCCAGACCTACAACCCGCCCGTCAAAGCTGGCGTAGACGCCTCGAAGCAGATCAGGTCCGCCCGCGCCAATCTGCAGCAGAACAATCTGTCGGCGACGAAAGCGCGCCTGGCGGCAGCCATCGCGGCCCAGCCGGACAACCCCGACGCACTGCACATGCGCGACACCGTGACCGCGCGTGAACAAGAGCGGGACGCTCTTTTGAGCGTGGCGCGAGGTTGCGGCTATGTCGCACGATGGGCGTGCGTCTGGCACAAAGCCGGCGATGCGCTGCAGGTCGATTCGAGCAGCAAGGAAGCCCAGCGCCTGCTGACCCTCGCGATGCGCGAGTCCGAACTGGCGAGCGCGTGGCCGTCGACGCCCGCACCCGAGACGACATCCGACGACCGCAGCTCCGCCATCAGCCACCATTGAACGTCAGGTTGTCCCGGCGCAAGCCATAGGCAGGGTCCAGCCGAAGAACTAACGGGCCGGCACGGCGAGATGGCTACTGACCTGATGCGCAATCGCCCGATAGCGAGCCGCCGTATCGCTAAGCGTCAGACCGGCAAGCGAGCGTTGCGCCCGCGCCTGCCCTAGCGCCGCGACCACGGCATCCGCATAGCACGGCACATCGTCCGTATCGACCAGTTGCACACCGGGAAAGCCGTTCGCGAAGGCAAACGACGGAATCCTGCTCGCGACGATCGGGATACCGGAAGCCAACGCCTCAAGAAACGCCACGCTGTGCGCCTCGGAACGCGAGGGCATGACAAACACGTTCGACTCCGACAGCACGCTCGCCACATCGGTGCGCGGACCCGCCACCACGACGCGGTGCGCGAGGCCCAACTCCTGCACGAGGCCAATGACGGTGCGCTGATAATCCGGATCTTCGACCACGCCGTACAGCACGAGGCGCGCGTCCGTCACCTGCTCGAGCACCTGGCCGAAGGCACGCACCGTCAGAAGCTGATTCTTCACCGACGCATACCGCCCGATCTGCACGACCTGGGGCGCCCGGCCACTATACCCGGCGCCGTCGGTGAACGTGAAGCGGCCGAGGTCGACCCCGTTGGGCACCACGGTCATCGAAGGATGCGGTCCGATGGCCTGCACGTAATCGGTCATGCCTTGTTGCGATACGCTGATCACGACCCGGGCACGTCCGGACAGGATGTGCTCGACGCGCCGGAACAGCGGCCGCTCGAAATCGTTGGCGGCCGAATGCATGACGTAGACGACCGGCACCCGTATTGGCAACGCGCGCGCATAAAACGAAGGAATCGTGGCGTGCGCGAAAATCACGTCCGGTTGAAATCGCCGCACCGTGAAGAACAGATTCGACAGTTTGCCCGCGACGCGCCTGCGCCGCGAAGGAAACCAGCACTGCACACCGTGCCGCTGCAGTTCGTCCTGCAAGGGCAGGAATTCGGCGTGCACGGGCAACAGCGAGGCCACACACACGGCCATGCCTTCGGCGCTTTGATCGATAGCGAGGTCCTTGGCGAGGACTTCGGCGCCCGACAAACGCGGCGCCAGAACCAGATGTAAGACGCGCATCATGAAGTCCTTGCAGTCAACGTTCTGAACAGCATCCACGCCGCGGCGCAGCCAAGGCCAAGGGTCATGGACCAGGCAATACCCGTCACGCCCCACCAATGAACCGCCGCAGGCACGCTCGCCAGCAGCACGACAACCTGAATCAGCGACGCATGCACCGTCGCCTTCGCGTCACCCACCGCGCGCAGATAAGCGACCAGCACGGCAATCAACGCGCCGATCGCCATATTGATCACCAGAATTCTGAACAGCGGCACCGCAGGCAACCAGGCCGCGCCGAGAATCAGCGAGAAGAGCGGCTCGGCGATCAGCCTCAGCACCGCGACGAACCCCGCGAGCCCGATCGCGATCACGAGCAGATAAATCTTGATCAGCCGCGATGCGGCCTGCGGACTCCGGCGATGACGTGCCGCGAAGGTGGGAAAGAGGTATTGCGACATCGCGATGGCGGCGTCGGCGAGCAGCATCTGCGCGAGCCGCGACGACATCTGATAGCCACCCAGTTGCGCCGGGCCGAGCAGTTTGCCGACCACGACCTTGTCGAATTGGTTGAGCAGCAGGTTGATCACACTGCTCGCCCAGATCCAGCGACTGAAGCCGACGTAGTGACCAATGCCCGACCACACGGCGCGCATCGGCGGACGCGGTTTCATCGTCGCCCAGGTCAGGATGCTTTTCAGGCTCTCGCCGGCCACGAGGCCGAGCAGCACCGAGGCCGCACCGGCGCCGAAATACGCGAGCCCCAGTCCGACCGAACAATCGACAAATGCCGCCCCGACCTCGACGCCGGCAATATGCTGGAAGCGCCGCTCGCGCTGCACGAGGTAGTAAGTGGGCGATGCGAGACCGCGTAACAGAGGCAGCAACGCGGCAAGCTGAATCAGCACCAGTGAACCGTTCAGATGAAACTGATTGCTCAGCAATGGTGCAAGCGCGACCAGCAGCAGCGAGATGAGCACGCCGCGCGCGGTCAGCGTCGTCCACACCGCGCCGAGTTGCGTACGCGACGGTGGATGTTCGCCTTGAATGACCGCCTGCGCGAGACCCGTGTCCGACAACGCCTCGGCAATCGCCACCGCGAGCAAGGCCACGCTCACGCTGCCGATCGCCGCCGGCCCGAGCATCCGGCCAATCGCAAGAAATTTGATGGCTACGAGCCCACGCACGGCGAACTGCTGCAATAGCACCCATGTCGCCGCGCTCGTGCCGAAGCTGGCCGCTATCGAGAGCGCCGGAAGCCTGATCGCCCGCAAGCTGTTTCTCCGTCGAATCGGAGCGCCGTTGACTCGGCCATAAGCAGCGATTCAATGCATCGCTGCGAAACGCCGCCGGCGCATAAATTGTTAGATTGCACCAGCAAGCTGGCGAGTTTTTTCATCGAATCCCATATACGACCTTACAGCGAGACAATCGGCAACAACCGCCATCAGCTAGGTCAGTTCAGCCGAAGCCATTGCGCTCTAGTACGTTTACCCACAGAACGGGTCAAATAGACGGATTCACTGACGCCGCCGATGCTAACGTTGTTCAGCTAGCGCCTCAGACAGCCGGCGCAAGGGTGCTTTTCCACAACGCATTCGACCACTGAAGACCACTGCATCGATGGAACAAGACTACGTCCTGATTGTGGAACCCAACCTCACCGGCCACCGCTGGCGTTATGTCGAATGGACCATGCAGGCCTGCACGGAAGCCGGCTATCCCTGCATCCTCGCAACGGAATCCGCCAACGAAGACCATCGGCTCGCCAGACAGATCGTCGCCGCGAACCGCGCGGATCTGCAGATCGCCTTCGTCGACCCCGAGGAGCGGCCCCGCGGGCTGTTGCGCCAATCGAACCAGTATTCGCGCTTTCACCGCTATTTCAAGCGCGTGCATCGCATCGTCAGCCACGCGCAGCCGATCAGGCTGGTGGTTGTGCCCTATGTGGATTACTTCCTCTACGCGTTGCCGTTTCTCGGTTCGCCTTTTCGCAAGACACCCTGGATCGGCATCACGATGCGCTCGACCTTCCATCATCACAAGGTCGGCATCAAGTCGCCCGACCGACCGATTGTGAATGCGGTCAAGGCGCTGCTTTTCAAGCGTGCAATCCGCTCCGTCGGGCTGCGCACACTGCTGACGATCGACCCGACTCTGCCGGAATGGTCCGCGCACAACGCCTCGAAAAACAGCGCGGCCGTCGCCTATGTCGCGGACCCGTTTCCAGACGAGCACGCGGAAAATCCAGTGCTGGCCCGTGAGCGTCTCGGACTGAACCCCGCGCAGCGTTATCTGCTGGTGTACGGCTCGATCACCGAACGCAAGGGCATCTACGAACTGGTCCACGCGTTGACGCGTCTGGAGCATGCGCCCACGCTGATCGTCGCGGGCGAGCAGGATGCGGGCACGCGCCATTTCATGCGCAATCATGTGCGCAACCTCACGCCTGCGCCACTGGTGCTCGACTCGTTCATTGCGAACGACGTCGAGCGCGATCTGTTCTCCGCCTGCGACGCAGTCTGGCTAGGCTACAAGGGACACTACGGCATGAGCGGCGTGCTCGTGCAGGCGTACCGCTTCGGCAAGCCCGTGATTGCAACGGAAGATGGACTGATCGGCTGGTTCAGCCGGCGCTGCGAACTGGGACCGATTCTGAAGGACCTGAGCTCCGCCTCGATCGGCAAGGCGATCACCGAGACCATGACCTCGTGGCCGCACGAGCCCGAGGCCGTTCCGGCGGCACGCGAAGACCTGCTGTCACGGCATACGCTCGGGCAATTCAAGCAGACCTTGCTGCAGCAGATGGCCTGATCCGGCAACACGCCTTCTTCGACACACCCTCACCTCGGTAGAGACTCGGAGAGTCTGGCGCGATGCGCTATGTCATCGCGCGGCAGCCTGGCCGCCGGCAACAGGCACTTCCTCGCGCACCGAGCTGTTGCGCTTTGCCGGGAACAGCGCGTTGCGCATCAGCAGGAACGGATACTCGATCGCGCGCGTGGTCACATAGCCAATCGCAATCGCGAAAGCAAACTGCGCGGTAAGCGCCACGATCCAGATTACGCTCGGCGCGAGACCCATGGCAGTCGCTTTGCGAATCAGCATGTCGCCCGGAGCGAGCGCAAGCGAATGCCACAGGTAAATGCCATACGAATAGAGGCCGATCCAGGCAATCCCGCGATACACCCACGACGTCTTGAACGATCCCGAATACTCCAGCACGAACACGATCAGCGCGGCAAAACCGAGCGCCTGAATCGTATAGCCGATGCTTTCGTCAAGCGCGATGTGTTTCGTCGCAAGGGCGAGCCACGCACACAGAATCACGATGCTGGCGACCAGCAGCCATTTGCGCTTTGCGATCTGATGATAGACGCCCGGTTTCATCCAGTAGATCGCGGACAGAATCACGCCGACCAGCAAACTGTCGATGCGATATTGCGTGTACGCGAATGCCCCTTCCAGGTTGCCGCTCGCCACCGCGAAGCAGCGCGCGGTGAACACCACCGCGCAGATTCCGGTGAGCACGCCGACAATCGTCCATGCGCCAAGGCGCCAGCGCGCAAACAGCAACAGCAGCGCCGGCAGGACGAGATAAAAGTGTTCTTCGACCGCGAGGCTCCAGGTCTGGGTAATCGAGGTGCCCAGATAGTTCTGCAGGTGGGTCAGGTTCTGCACCAGAAACGTATTCCACGGATGGCGACCGGCCAGCACATGAAACGCGATCAGCACGTAATACGCAGGCCAGATGCGGAAAATCCGCCGGACGATAAAGCGCTTCGCGTCGACATTACCTGATTCGGCGTACTGTCGAAGCAGCAGGCCGCCAACCAGAAATCCGCTCAGCGTAAAGAACAGGTTGACGCCTTCCCGCCCGAAATTCTTCAGGGGGTACTCGATGATCTCAATCAGGATGTTGCCGGTCTGAACGACATGAAAGTGAAAGCCCATCACCATGATAATGGCGATGCCGCGCACGAAATCCAGCTCGATGGCCCGCCCGGCTGTTACGGATTTCGCCCCGCCGAATAATTTCATGTTGTTCTCCCCTGTCACCATTCTTGGGCGCGTGTCCCTTTTTGCATCTTCGGTGGCGGCACGCGTGCGCGCGCGCCAACATCAAGGCATTGGCCGACAACATCAGCAAGTGTGCGCGCGTCTTGCAGGGACCGCCCTTGCCACTGTCGCCAGAACCCAGGCAATGGGCGACGAAACTGGCCAGGTGGAACGGCCACATGGGGATATTCCCGCACAATGACCCGATGCGAGACCGTCCGCTATAGACCAACGGCGGATCGACAGCACGGGGAGGGATCAGCAATGCGCCATCAGTATGCGACGCTCTGGATATGGTTATTTCTGTTACCGCTTGCACTGGACTATAAAGCGCCCGACGCCAACGTAGGCCACTTTATCCAGTTCGTTTTCGTCATCCCCGTGATCGCCGCGGGACTCGCTCTCGCGCTGATCGCGCCGCGCTTTCACAACGGCTCGCGGCTGCGCTCGGTGATCACCTTCAGCGTGCTGCTGTGCGTGCTCGGCAGCATCGTCGCCCAGTTTGTTCAGGATAACGACACCGGCAACTATCTGCGCGTTCTCCTACCGTTCGTGCTGTTTCTGCTGGGCTACCTCGTGGCCTGCCGTCCGTGGAGCGAATACAGAATCTCGCAGTTCGAGAAAGCCCTGTTCGTTTCCAACGTGATCTGTCTCCTGTTCACCTTCGCCTATGGCCTCGCCACGAGCGGCGACCTCGAAGATGCGCGCTTTCGTATCATCTCCGTGACGTTGCTGGGGCTACAAGCCGTGCTACTGCACGAATTCGTCGTCGCCAGACGCTTTTCGTTTTTCACCATCGCGGTGTTCGCGGTCAGCGTGATCGTCGAGTTGCTGAGCGTGACGCGCAGTTTGATGATCGGCACGGTCTTCCTGTTCCTGTTCGCGATGGCACTGAGCGCACCGTCGATCCAGCTTGTTTGGCGTACGGCCGCCCGCAGCGTAATGACCGGCGCGGTACTGGCCGGCGTGGTAGGCATAGTGGCAGTCACTTTCCCGACCGTCACCGAACACTGGACGCAGCGCATTTTCGCGTCCGAGGAAACCGTCACCGGCAAGGATCCAACCACGATCACCCGTCTCGCCGAGATGCGCGATCAGTACGACCAGGTGACGGCGTCGCCGGAAACGCTGCTGTTCGGCGAAGGCTACGGGCACTACTACCGTTATTCCCCCGTTTACCTGCCGGACCTTGCCGGCCAGATCAGCGAGAAAGACTTCTACGCGATCAACGAATGGCCGGCGGGCCATAATTTCTGGGTCTATCAGCTCTTCGCGGGCGGACTGCTGTTCGGCATCGCCATGCCTTTGGCGACCCTGGCCGCGCTGGCAATCTGCTTTTTCTCGTACCGCTACTGGCGCGTGGTGGTTCCCGACGCGCCCATGCTTCCGGTATTAGGCCGCGCCATCATGCTGTTCGCCGCGCTGCCGGCTACGTCGATCGGTGGCAATCCGCTCGGGCCGCGTTTCTCCGGACTGATATTCGGCGTTGCCCTCGGCCTGATGATCGCCACGCACGCGCGATTGCAGCGCGCACTGCCAGCGCGGATGAAACGCCCAGCTACGCCCCCGCATTTGCACCCAGCCGCCATGCCTGAATTGCCCGGCAGGATCCAGCCCGGCATGGGTCGCGCGGATCTCGCGACGACCCTCGGCATCTCGCACGCGGCAAGCACCGCACCCGGCGCCGGCCAGTTCGGCGCCCTCGTGTCGCGCCCCACGTCGACGCAAAACGCCAATCGACGGAATATCGTCCGATGAAAATTCTCCATTTGCTTGCAAGCGTCGATCCCCGCGCGGGCGGCCCGGTTGAAGGCGTTCGCCGCAGCGGCGCGGCGATGCAGGACGCCGGGCACGAAATCGAAGTGGCCACCTGCGATGCGCCCGGCGACGCCTACCTCGCGTCCTTTCCGTTTCCGGTCCACGCATTCGGCCCCGTCAACAGCCGCTATAGCTACAGCGCGCCACTCGCGCCGTGGCTCGCCGGCAACGCGAAGCGCTTCGACGCGGTCATCGTGCACGGCTTGTGGCAGTACCACGGCTTCGCGGCATGGAAAGCGCTGCGCCAAAGCGACGTGCCCTACTACGTGTACGTACATGGCATGCTCGACCCCTGGTTCAAACAGGCTTACCCGCTCAAGCATCTGAAGAAGTGGTTGTACTGGCCGTGGGCCGAATACCGGGTACTGCGCGATGCACGCGCCGTCATCTTTACGACGGAGGAAGAACGTGCGCGCGCCCGTCAATCGTTCTGGCTGTACCGGGCGCATGAGCGGATCGTGCCGTACGGCGCGACCGTGCCGCCGCTCGACATAGAGCCTCTGCGCGAAGCGTTCCTGCAAGCCGTGCCCGGCTTGCGCGGCAAACGCATCGTGCTGTTTCTCGGCCGCGTGCACGCGAAGAAAGGCTGTGATCTGCTGATCGATGCGTTTGCGCGTATCGCCGGCCGCGACCCGTCGCTGCATCTCATGATTGCGGGTCCCGACGAGACCGGCTGGGTGGCCAGCTTGCGCGCCCAGGCTCAGGCGGCCGGCATCGCGCACCGCCTCAGCCTGCCGGGCATGCTGCAAGGTGATCTCAAGTGGGGCGCGTTCCATGCAAGCGACGTGTTCGTTCTGCCCTCGCATCAGGAGAACTTCGGCGTAGCGGTTGCCGAAGCGCTCGGCTGCGGACTGCCGGCGCTGATCTCCGACAAGGTCAACGTGTGGCGCGAGATCGAAGCGGACGGCGCGGGGATGGTGGCTGCCGACACAGTAGACGGTACGGAAAAGAATCTCGTGCGCTGGCTCGAGCTCGACGACACCGCACGCGCCGCCATGCGCGCTCAGGCAACTCGCACTTTCGAAGCACGCTTCCGGGTCGAAACCATGGTCAGCGCGTTGACCGCGCTGCTGGAAACGAAAGGCAGCATCGGCGAAACGCGCGAAAACACGCTCACCACGCTGCGCGAAGCCACGACTCAACCGAGCCGGTGACGTTGGAATAACGGCGCGCCGCGAGGCGCGCACTGTCACCGGCTGTTCTTCACTGCTCCTTCATCAACGGCGTCAAGGTCGAGGCTGCGATCGGCAGGGTTTCGACTTGAGGCTGCTGCGTCTGGACCGACATCAGGGAACTGTTGGCGGCGTCGCCCCGCGTATCGCCGACGATATCCGGGACATCGAGTTGCCGCACCAGATGACCCGCAAGACGTAGCGCAAGCGCGGCGATCGTGATGGTCGGAAAGTTGGCGCCGACGGTTGGAAAGACCGAGCTGCCCGCCACATAAAAATTGCTCATCCCATGCACCTTGCAATCGCGATCGACCACGCCTTCACGTGGCGAATCGTGCATGCGCGTGGTGCCCATGTGATGCCACGTGCCCTCCAGCTTCGCCGGCCAGCTACGGCCTTCGAGCGGCGCGTCGAGTTCCACGTCCGCGATGCCCGCCATCTGCAACTCCTGCGCGAGCAACGCGAAGGTTTTGTCGAAGGTGCGTTGCACCTGTTCGCCCAGACGCCACTCCACCTTCACGCGCGGCATGCCGAACCGGTCGCGTTTATCGGCCGACAATGTGACCCGGCTATCGGGGTCGGGCACCGCTTCGACGATCGCCTGCAAGGTCACGTCGGTGATCAACGCGGGCCATTGCAACAGCCGCGTCAAACCGTAGCCCACGGTGTGCAGCGGATGCGCGATCATCGTCGCGACATCGGTTTTCAGGCTGCGGCCCGGCTGGTCCTTCTGCAACAGCGCTTCCTTGCAGTGGATCAGCGCCTCGGACCCTGCCGTTCCTTCACCGTACCAGCGCGAATAGAGCCACACGCGCGAGTTCAGCAGCTTCTCGCGCTCCATCAACTCTTGCTTCGGCGCGAACTGTGAGGAGATCTTCGTGCCGTGCGCGGACACCGCGGCATTCTGATAGTGATACTTGATGTCATACAGCTTATTGCGCGCGTTGCCCGGACGAAAACGCACTTTGCCGGACATCATCCGCGGATGATCCATGAAGTAACGGCCCACCAGATCGTTGGCATTGCCGAGTCCCGCCGCCTGCACGTTGTTCGAAGCGAGTAGAAGCCGCGCATTCTCGATGCCGCCCGTGGCGAGCACGAAAATCCTCGCGGTCACCGTCATTTTGCGTCCACTGATGGTCGCCACCTGAAGCCGCGCAACAGACGTGCCCTCAGCATCGGCGTCGATATTCTGCACATTCGCATGCAGAAACACGCGCACCCGCGCCGAACGCGACAGCTCGTCGCGATAGGCCTTACCGAAACGCACAGGAGGGCTGAATTGCGCGACGGTATCGCGCATGTCGCCGGTCGCAAGCGGTATGCGGCGCACGTCATGGCGCCCGATCTCGCGCTCCCAGTAGGCAGGGTCGAAATTCTGCGGGCCGAGCTTCAGCAGTTCATGCGTACGCGCGTAATACGGCGCCAGTTCGTCGAGACCGAACGGCCAGCCGCTGTGCGGGATCCAGTCGCGTTTGTCGAAGTCCCACGGATCGAGCGGGCGGCACCAGCCGCCCCAGCAGTTGCTGCTGCCGCCGAAATAACGGCTGCGCGAGCCGTCCGCAAATGAATAGGGAAGCCCGGCGTTCTCGCCGCGATAGAGGTCGCGGGTTTCGTCATCCGGCCCAAAGCCCCCGCTTTCGAGCATGCAGGTGTCGACCCCGGCCCTCGACATCTCCAGCGCAAGCGTAATCCCGGCGACCCCTCCGCCAATGATGCAGACCGTCGTTTCAATGACCGTGTTGTGTTCAACAGTGCGAGTATCGATGAACATCCCTACTCCCCATCTTCTTCATGCATATCTGAGTGCGTCAATCCGGCTACTCATCCAACCGGGGCTGGCAAGCAAACCACGCACACGTCGTTGCCGAACGCATCATCGGCGTCGCCGCAGGTGTCGATCAAGCGCATCGATCGACAATCCGGTTGCGGTCGCCGACATTCCGGCTTGTCAACGACCTGGCCTCCTCAGCGTATAAACGCTGCGGTTCTCTCTCTGTGCTTCAGGTCACGGAATCGAAACGGTTCCGGATAAAACGACATGGATTGCCGCCATACACGCCCTCTGGATCGAGCGAACGATGCACGACGGACAACGGCGTCACCACGGCGGACCGGCCGATCGTCACACCCATCTGCACAACGCATTTCGACGTGATCCAGACACCGTCCTCGATGACGATCGGCGCGACGCGCAGATCCATCGTGGTGCTCATATCGTGAGAGCCGGCACTGAGGAACGTCCCTTGGGAAATGCAGACATTCGAGCCGATGCGGATCAGCGCCTGGTTGTAGATCCAGACGTCGACGCCGAACCAGCAGTTATCCCCCACCTCCAGGTTCCACGGCGATTTCACGCGCAATGGATGCACGAAGCGGCAACCCGTGCCGATCTTCGCGCCGAACAGGCGTAACAACGCAACCCTGACCGACGAGAGCGGCAGCAGCTTGTTGTTGATCACGCAGGCTTCAACAACAAACCAGATGAGCTCGATCAGGGCACCGCGCTTCGCGCGATAGTTTCCCTTTCCAGCCAGACTGAGATCGATGACACGGCCATCCTCGCGAACGCCTTCGACTTCCGGCATACGCCCGATCTGCGGATCGTCGGCGGCGTTACCCATCAGATTTCTCCAGACCACGAACGGGAATCGACATACCCCTGCGTCACACTCACATTATGTTTCGACTCCTTACTGAAGCCGGCTTCATGGCCGTACGAGCAAGCGTTTTGGCGGCTGCACGCGTACTGGTTGGCGCACGATAGCGCTATTGCGACCGCATCTTCCTGGGGCATGCGATGACCATCTCGTTTCGGCACATAACACCCCCGCTGGTTCTCGCCATCGCGACCTATGCCGTACCGGCGCTCGCGCAGAACGCAGCAGCGCCCGCGCCCGCTGCGCCGGCCCTTGCCGCTACGGCTGCGACCAGCTACGGCACCCCCGCCCCCGCAGCGCGCGCCAACCCGGGTGCGGCGCATCGCAACAGCGAAGCGCAGTTGCTCGGCGCCCCACGCGACTACGGCTCGCCAGACGCGCAGCAAGGCAATACCGCCGACGCCCAGCAGGCGGCCCTGCTCGACGAACAACGCATGACGGTGCTGGGCGGAGCGCAGCCTGCCGTGCGCAAGCAGCCCAACAAGGCGCAGGCCGCCGGCAACGGCAAGGTGCGCGCGGCCGGTCAGCCAGGCGGTCCGAACGCGGCCGCCCGTCTGATGCCCGATGGCGCCGCGAAAACCACTTACGCCGATCCGTTCGATGCGGGCAAGCACGCCGTCTACAAATCCCCGTGGTGATATCGCATTCATGAGATGGCCGCGTACCGGATCAATCCGGCGCGGCTTCCTCCGTTGTAGCCGGCTTGCGCCGCCGGGTCGGGGAGGTTGAAGACCTCGGAACACCGAAATACGGCGTCTCCCCATTTGCATGCGCGCCACTTAAGCCACGTGAACCACGCGCGCCATGAACCAGCGTCGCGAGCCGCGCTTCGAACGTGCCGATCGTCGACTCCGGCGATAGCGCGCGCTCCGCATAATTGCGGGCCGCCTTACCCAGCGCCGCACGGCGTTCGGGATCTCTTGCCAGTACCGTGATCGCCGCCGCCAAAGCCTTGACGTTATCCGGCGGCACGATCACGCCGCGCGGTGCCACCGCGTCGTAGAGACCCGTGCCGCGCCGCGCCATGGCCACCACCGCGCGCCCGCTTGCGAACATGCCGGTGAGCTTCGAGGGCATCACCAGATCCGCCGCATCGCCGCGTTGCGGCAGGACATGAATGTCGGCGAGATTGAGCAGTTCGTTCAGACGTTCCATGGGTTGCAGCGGAATGAACACGCAGTTCGTCAATCCTGCGCAGCGCTGGAGCAAACTCTCTTTCGCCGCGCCGCTGCCGCAGAAAACGAAGGTGAGGTCGGTACGTGCGGCGAGCGATGCCGCCGCATCGGCGAGCGTTTCGATGCCCTGTTTCGCGCCCATGTTGCCCGAGTACAGCACCACCTTCTGGCCGGGCGGAATGCCCAACAGGCGCCGGTAGTCGCTCGCGCGCGTCAGCGGAAAGATGGTCGACACGTCGACCCAGTTCGGCAGGCACACGACCCGCGAAGGCTCGACGCCCTTGACCGCCGCGCGCAGACCCATCTGCGGCGTAATCGACGATACGGTATCGAAGCGGCGCAGCAGTGTGCTTTCGATCCAGCGCGCCACGCGCGCTGCGAGCGAGCTTTTCAGAAGACCCAGATCGAAAGCGGCATCGACCTCGAAGTCCTGAATATGCAGCCACGCACTCGCGCCCGCAAGACGCGCGAGCGCCAGCGTAGCGGGCGCACACATCAGGGTCGGCGCGATCAGCATCGCGGCATCGGGGCGCCATAGCACCTGCCGGGCGAGCAGCGGCAACGAACTCGCCGCGAAGCTCGCCAGATGCAGCATCCGCTTCAGCCCGCTCGGGCGCGCCGGCACCCACAGCGGCGCGCGCCAGATCGTCACACCGTCGCGCGTTTCGCGCTGATACCGCCATGACACATAGTTCGCCGCCACGCGCCACTCAGGGTAATAAGGCGGCGCGCACACCACGCGAACCTCGTGGCCGCGTCTGGCCAGAAGCACAGCCATTTCCGCGGTGTACTTACCCACCCCCGTCAGTTCAGGCGCGTAATTGATGCCGTAGATCAGAATCTTCATTGTGGCTGCCAGGACGGGTTAGAGCTTCGCATGGGCGGCGGGGCCGGGAGGCGCCTCAGTCGCTCAGCATCATGGCGCAGCCACGCGCGATATTGGCGGCGGCAGAAGGCGGATCGAAACGGCGAATCACATCCATGCAGCGGCGCGCCGTGCCGCCGGCGTCGGCGAATGCCTCCATCGCCTTGAGCATCGTGCGCTGCAGTCCGGCGACATCGCCCGCCGTGAATGCATAGCCGCTCACGCCATCGATCACCAGTTCCGGCACACAACCGCAACTCTCGCTGACCACCGCCGGGCAACCATGCGCGAGCGCCTCGTTGACAACGAGTCCCCACGGCTCGCTATAGCTGGGCAACACCATGCAGGTCGCGCCGTAGTATTCCCGGGTGAGCGGCTCGTCCTGCAAACTGCCGGCGAAAGCTACCGCGTCGCCCAGTTCGAGATCGGCCACCTTCGCGTGCAGCGCGTCCGCCATCGGTCCCGTGCCGACAATGCGCAACTTCGCCGCCGGAATGCGGCGCCTCAAGCCGGCGAACGCCTCGATCAGCGTGCCGATGCCCTTCTCTTCCGAGAGACGGCCCACGTACAGAAACACCGGCGGATTGCCGGCGCGCGCCGCAACCCGCTCGACCAGCGCGCGCTCCGGCGCAAACGATCCAGGCATTGCCGCGGCCTGGCACGGCACGAAAATCTTGTCGCGCTTCGCGCCGAGTGACTCCAGATACTCGCGGCTACGTTCACCGAAACCGAAATAGCCGTCGCAGAGCGAAAAGAACACACGCTTCGGAATCGACGTCAGCAGTTTTTTGGGCCGGTCGCGCGCGGTCGAATCGCAGAACACCGCGCGCCGCTTGCCGGTCACGATGCACGCCGCCAGCATCGCCCAGTATTCCGGACGGTGGTAACCCGGCAGGACGATCAGATCCGACTTGGTCCGCAACACTTCCCAGGTGAGCCGCGCGATCATCTTCAACGTCGGCACATCTTCGTAGCAACCGTCGAACAGCTTGTGCATCGGATAGCGATGGTACGAATAGTCGACGTCCGAAAAACCAATACGGTCGTGCTCCGTATCCGCAATCTGCACCATCGAGTAGCGAATCGCGCCGGATGCCGAGATGTTATGCAAGGCGGAGAACACGACACCCTTGTGACGCGACCATACGACGTTGTGGAAGATCGTGACTGACGCAGTCATTTTTATGCCACTCCTCGAAAATCGTCCCTGTGTGCGTTGCACGCTATTCGTGCGAACGCTCCACGCGCTCCCTCATTGCCGGAATCGCGCCCAGCAGCCCTTCAATGCGCGCCTAAACGTGCATGACGGCGGCGGCGGTCGAGCCGGCGTGTAATTCAACGAATTCCCGATACGTGGACGTGATGCCCTCTTCGAGGCCGATGGTCGCGTGCCAACCCATTTGCGCGAGCCGCGAGACGTCCAGCAGCTTGCGCGGCGTGCCGTCGGGTTTGGACGCGTCGAACACGAGCTCACCCTCGAAGCCGGCCACCTTGCAGATACATTCGGCCAGTTCGCGAATCGACAGGTCTTCACCCACCCCGACGTTGAACAGGCCTTCTGTCACGTTGTGTTCGAGCACGAAGAGCGTCGCCGCGGCGAGATCGTCGACGTGCAGAAACTCGCGGCGTGGCGTGCCCGAGCCCCACACCGTCAAGGTCGCGGAGCCGTCCACCTTCGCTTCGTGCGCCTTCCTGAGCAGAGCCGGCAAAACATGGCTGCTGTTCAGGTCGTAGTTGTCGTTGGGGCCGTACAGGTTGGTCGGCATCAACGAGACGTACTGCGTGTTGTATTCGCGGTTGTACGCCTCGCACAGCTTGAGGCCGGCGATCTTCGCGATCGCGTAGGCGTCGTTGGTTGGCTCGAGCGGCGAGGTCAACAGATACTCCTCGCGGATCGGCTGCGGACATTGCTTCGGATAAATGCACGACGAACCGAAGAACACCAGCCGCTCCACCTGCGCGCGATACGCGGCGTGAATCACGTTGGTTTCGATCACCAGATTTTCATAGATGAACTCGCCCGGCTGCGACGCATTGGCGAGAATGCCGCCCACGCGCGCGGCCGCGAGCAGTACCACGTCGATCTTTTCCCGCTCGAAGAAGCCGTTCACGGCAGTCTGATCCGTGAGGTCGAGTTCCGCCCTCGAACGTGTGACGACGTTTTGATAGCCCTCGGCATTGAGCCGCCGGACCAGCGCGGAGCCGACCATACCACGGTGGCCCGCCACGAAGATGCGTGCTTGTTTGTTCATCGCCGTTACTCGTGATGTTCCAGCGCCGTGAAACCGGCCAGCGTGACAAGCGCGTCACGTCTCGCAATCTGATAGTCCGAGCGCACCATTTCCTTGACGAGCGCGCTGAACGGCGTAGTCGGCTTCCAGCCGAGCTGCGCATGGGCTTTCGACGGATCGCCCAGCAGCGTCTCGACTTCGGCAGGCCGGAAGTAGCGCGGATCGACACGCACGATCACATCGCCGGGCGACATCTTGATTTCGCGCCCTTCCACCTTTTCTACGATGCCGACTTCATCCACACCGGTGCCTTCGAAACGCACCGTGACGCCTAATTCAGCGGCGGCATGCTGAACGAACTCGCGCACGCTGTACTGCACGCCGGTGGCGATGACGTAATCCTCCGGCTGTTCCTGTTGCAGCATGCGCCATTGCATCTCGACGTAGTCGCGCGCATGGCCCCAGTCGCGCAACGCCGACAGATTGCCGAGATACAAAATCTTCTGCATGCCCACCGCGATGCGCGCCACCGCGCGCGTGATCTTGCGCGTCACGAAGGTCTCGCCACGCACAGGCGATTCGTGATTGAACAGAATCCCGTTGCAGGCATAGAGCCCATACGCCTCGCGGTAATTGACCGTGGTCCAGTACGCAAACAGCTTGGCGACCGCATACGGGCTGCGCGGATAGAACGGCGTGGTCTCGGACTGCGGCACCTGTTGCACGAGGCCGTACAGTTCCGAGGTCGAGGCCTGATAGAAACGCGTCTTGTGCTGAAGCCCCAGAATGCGGATCGCTTCGAGAATCCGCAACGCGCCGAGGCCGTCCGCGTTAGCGGTGTATTCCGGTTCCTCGAACGAAACCGCCACGTGGCTCTGCGCCGCGAGGTTGTAGATCTCATCGGGTTCCACACGCTGAATCACGCGCAGAATGCTGGTCGAGTCGGTCAGGTCGGCGTGATGCAGGAAGAGTCGCTGGTCCGGGTCGTGCGGGTCTCGATAGAGATGATCGATCCGGTCCGTATTGAACAGCGATGACCTGCGTTTGATGCCGTGTACGTCGTAACCCTTGGCGAGCAGCAGCTCGGCGAGATACGACCCGTCCTGTCCAGTAATGCCGGTGATCAGCGCGACCTTGCGTTTCATGAACCCCTCCCCTCGTTGAACTTTGAGATCCCAGTGCAACACCACGATCGAATGGCCGGCCCCGTCATGGAGCCGCCATCTCAACCCGCGATGCTGTCGTATCCGTAATAACCGCCTTGATAGCCCGAACCGAGGAATGCCCCTTCCTGAGGCACGTCGGTCAACAGCACGCCTTTGAGCGATACGCCGCCGTTGAGCAGCCGCTTGGCCGTCTCGGCAATCTCGTTCAGCGGATGGCGGCCGTGGCGCACCACCAGCAGCGTCGTGCCGGCGTACTTGCCGATCACCGTCGAGTCGGTCACGGCAAGCACCGGCGGTGTGTCGACGATCACGATGTCGTAGTGCGACTTCAACTCGTCGAGCATCGTTTGGAAACGCTTGCTCATCAGCAATTCAGACGGATGCGAGGGCAGCGTGCCCTTGGCGAGCACGTCGAGTCCGGGCAGCACGTCGCGCTGGACCATCGACGCGAGATCGCCACCGCTCAGCACGTCCGAGAGCCCCGGCTGATGGGCGATGCCGAAATGCGAATGGACGTCGCCGCGCCGCATGTCGCCGTCGATAATCAGCACCCGCTTGTTCGCCGACGCCACCAGCGCCGCCAGATTCACCGACAGGAACGACTTGCCGGTGTCGGGCCGCGAACCCGTGATCATCACGACGTTGTTCTCGGCGTGATCGAGCGACAACTGCAACGAGGTCCGCAGATTGCGCACGCCTTCCACGGCGATGTCTTCCGGCGCCTGCTGCGCCAGCACATGCAGCCCGCGCCGGCGCAGCATGACGTTTTCCTGCAAACGCAGCTGCGTCTGGCTGCGCGGCACGATCGCGAACACCGGCACGCCGAGCACCGCTTCGAGTTCGTCCGGACGTTCCACGCCGCCGTACATCGCGCGCTTGAAGAAGGTCAGCATGATGCCGATCAGCAAGCCGCCGCCGAGCGAGATCAGGATCGCCAGCACGCGCTTCGGGCGCACCGGCTCGTCAGGCGTTTCGGCGAAGTCCACCACCCGCACGTTGCCCACCTGGCCGGCTTTCGCCACCCGGAGTTGCTGCGCGCTGTTCAACAGATTGGTATAGAGCTCCGTATCGACGTGCACGTCGCGCAGCAGGCGCAACGCGGTCTGCTCGGTATCCGGCATCACAGCCACGCTGCGATTCATGGTGGCTGCCGCGCCCTGCAACGCCGCGATCTGTGCATCGAGCGCGGCTACCGCCGGGTGATTCGCCGTGAAGCGCTGCGACATCTCCGCGCGTTGCTGTTGCAGATCGAGCAGCTTCGTCTTGTTGTCCACGACCTGTTGGAGCAACAGGCGGCTTTCTTCACCGAGATCGACCGTGCCGTGCGCGTTGCGGAATTTGTTGTAGCGTTGCTCGGCGTCGTCGAGTTCCTTGCGCAAGCCGGGCAGTTGCTGGTCGAGGAAGGCCAGCATGTGCTCCGCTTCGGTCGAACGGCTTTCCACGTCCTGACGCACGAATTCGCGCGCCATGCTGTTGACGATCGCCGCGGTCAGCGCGGGGTCGCCGCCTTCGAGGCTCGTGCGAATCACACCGGACTGCAGCGTGGTTTCGGCCACCACGAGCGCCTTTTGCAAACGGTCCACGGTGCCCAGCGTCGAGGCGCGCTGCAGTTCGAAACGCGCGCCAGGCTCGCCGACCAGTTTGTCGACACGCAACGCGATCGGGCCGTCGGCGGTGTCGGTTTCCACGGTCTCGCCGACGCGGCCGGAGAGAATCGCGATACCGTTCTTGTCGCGCAGCACGTACGAACCCCCATCGCCGGCAATCAGCGTGAAGGACGTGTCGTAAAAGTCCTTCGACGTGTCAAAGCGCGACACGGCAATGCTCTCGTTACCCCATGCGAAGCCCGACAGGTTGATGAAAGAAGGCAACTTGAAGCCCCAATGTCCGTTCACCAGGCCCGCGATCATCCCGCCGATAAACGGCAGATAACGCGGCGAAGCTGAAATGTCGAGGTGCAGGTTCTTGACCGTTTCCTCGGTGACGAGACGCGACTTCAGCAACTCGATCTCCGCCGCCGTCGAGGGCTTGGTGTCGAACATGCCGGTGAGCGGCGGCAAGGAATCCTTGCCGTTCGCGTTGGCGTTGGCCGTCTTGTCCTCGACGTGGAACAGCACATCCGCGCGATACGTCGGCGGCGCAAGGAACGCATACGCGCACCCCAGCGCGAGTGCGATCAGCGTCACCGTCACGATCGTGCGCCAACCTCTCACGATCGTGCGCAGATAGTCCGACAGGTGCAGCTCGTCCGGTCCGGACACGTCGGTATAGCGGTTTTCGAAATTAATTGCCATTTTGTTCACCCAACAAAGCCCGGCGGTTCAAGGTCACGTTGCACGGTTGTTATTTCGCAAGAACAGCACCCGTTACAGCCGCATTGATCGCCGGCAGCAGCAGGTTCAGCACACGGTTGAAGCGGACCAGTCCGCCTTGACCGACATACACGACGTCCTTCGGTTGAAGCTCGAACTGATTGGCGAGGATCATGGACACCGGCGAGGTCGCATCGAGGTGGTAGACCTGCGGTGCTTCGCTGGTCGAATTGCGGATCACGAACAACTGTCTGGCCGCCGCCGTGTTCGAGTCGAAGCTGCCGCTGTCGGAAATGGCCTGCGAAAGCGTCAGCGTGCCGTTACGCATCGGCAGGATGGTCGCCGGCTTGTTGACCTCGCCCATCACATACACGCCGCTGTCTTCGCGCGAAGCCACCCGCACGATGTCGCCGGCCTGGAGGTAGATGTCCGACGGATTGCGGCCGCGCTTGATCAGGTCGTCCACGTTGAGCGGGTACGTCACGCCGTTGCGGATCAGCTCAACGCGGCTGCGATCCGCATTTGCGCTGAAGCCGCCGCCCTGGTTGATCACGCTCGTCAACGACAACGGAATGTCCGTGACCGACTGCGCGCCAGGGGTGCGTACTTCACCGTCGACATAGACCTGCGCGTTCCGGAACGAGGCCACCCGCACCGTCACCTCAGGCTTCTGATACACGTTGCTCAGGCGCTTGTGCAGCTCCTTCTGGATCGCCCCGACGTCTTTGCCGGCCACGTGCACCGTGCCCGCATACGGAAACTGCACGTCGCCGTTTTCGTCGATCAGAAAACCGGGCGCGGCATCCGTCGTTTTCGCGTTCTGCGCGGGCTGGCCCAGCGCGGCGGCGAGTTCCGGGTGATCCCACACAACGATCTGCAGCACGTCGCCCGGGCCGACCTTGTATGCGGTCGGTTTGCCGAACAGCGCGGTCGTCTCCGGCGGCAGCGTCGCGGACGTCCGCGTCGTGTTCATCTTGCGCAGCAGCGCGAGGTTGATATCGGTAATCGGAATCTGCTGTTGCTGCGATGCTTCCGTGCTGTAGTCCCCACCCGTGTCCTGAACCGCGGCTGGGGTAATCATCTGTTGACCCGGTACGATTCCGCATCCGGAAAGCAGTGCTGTAACTGTGAAAATCACGAGACTTCCCGTGCGTATGCCAAGCGAGCTCATGGTGTTTCCTCCTTGCGCCAGGGACTGTCCTCGGGGGAGGTAGAGCCCAGCGTGCTTGTTAACTACTTAGTACTCAGTAGGCGTTTCGATGCGCCAGTCCGGCAACGATCGTCGCGCCGATAATCCGCATGTCGAGTGCGAACGACCAATGCCCCAGGTAGTACAGGTCATGTTCGACGCGACGCTCCATCTTCTCGATGCGGTCGGTTTCGCCACGAAAGCCGTTGATCTGCGCCCAGCCTGTAATGCCCGGCTTGATCCGATAGCGATTGATGTAGCCGGCAACCACTTTCTGATAGAGGTCGTCGTGCTCGAGTGCATGGGGACGCGGTCCGACGACCGACATGTCGCCACGCAACACGTTGAAGAATTGCGGCAGTTCGTCGAGGCTCGTGCGGCGCAGAAATGCGCCGACGCGCGTAACGCGCGGATCGTCGCGCGTCGCCTGTTTGAGCGTGCCCTTCGGCTCGTGATGCAGTCGCATCGAGCGGAATTTGTAGATCGTGAATACACGGCCGTCCGCGCCTTTACGCTTCTGCTTGAAGAGAACCGGGCCGCGCGACGAGAGCTTCACCGCGATCGCAATGCCGAGCAGGATCGGCGCGAGGCCGATCAACGCCGTGGCGGCGAACAGGCGGTCGAAGATTTCTTTCTTCAGCATCGAACTGGCCGACAGCGGCGAGGCGACCAGGTTGATCGCCGGCACGCCGAGCAGATCGATCACGCCGCTGCCATCGAACAATGCAATGCTGCGTACGTCCGGCATGAAGCGGATATTCACCAGATCGTCGCGAAACTCGCTGATCAGTTTGCAGATCAGCGGCTCTTCGGCGAGCGACAACATCAGCCAAAGCTCGTGCACGTCGTTGGTGCGAATGTAGTCGGCAAGCGCATCCACCGTCTCGCAGACAGGAACCCGCGTGCTGGTCACAGCAGACACGTCAGGGCGCGTGTTGTAGACGGCCGTCGCGCGAAAGCCTGTGCCGGGCGCCGAATCGATCCTGCGGATGATCGCGTCGCACTGCGAGCCGCTGCCGACGATCGCGACCTGATGCAGATTCAGACCGGCACTGCGCGCACGCGCCAGCACCGCATGCGTGATCAGCCGGTAAGCGATCAGCAGGCCGCCCGTCACCGCGGTCCAATACGAGAACCACAGCCGCGAGACGAAGTCGATGCGGTGCAGCGAATACATCAGCACCAGCGCACTGCCCTGCACCATCAACCAGGCGAGCGACACCTGCCCGGCCAGCGAGAGCTTGGAGCGGCCGCGCCATGATTCATACACACCGAACGCTGGAAAGATGGCCAGCGCAAAGGCGGCGGAAAACATCACGAGCGCCCAATAGAACCCGGATTGAGCGAGGTAATCAAAGCGAATCTGCGACGCCACCGCCGCACCCACTAGTACCAACGCGACATCGAAAACTCGCGCGAGCAAATCCTGAAACTTGCGCATTTTGCTTACCTCGTTCTTGCCGTTCGTTCTTTTCCGCACATGATTCCGGGGCGCTGTTAGGAGCAGCGGCCGTAGTTGTCGTTGAACCTCACAATGTCGTCTTCACCGAGATAGGTGCCTGACTGGATTTCAATGATTTCGAGCGGTACTTTCCCCGGGTTTTCGAGCCGGTGACGTGTACCGAGCGGAATGTAGGTCGATTCGTTTTCGCTCAGCAGGAACTGCTCTTCGCCGCGCGTGACGAGCGCCGTGCCGCGCACGACGACCCAGTGTTCGGCACGGTGGTGATGCAGTTGCAGCGAAAGTTTCGCGCCCGGCGTGACGACGATGCGCTTCACCTGGAAGCGTTCGCCGTGGTCGATGGAATCGTAGAAACCCCACGGGCGGCGCACCTTGCGATGCGCATCGGCCTCGGGTGCGTGTTGCGCCTTGATGCGCGACACCAGGCCCTTGACGTCCTGCACGTGCGAGCGGTCGACCACCAGCACGGCGTCGGCCGTTTCGACGACCACGACATTGGTCGTGCCGACACAGGCGACGAGCCGTCCTTCGGAATGGGCATAACTCGACACCGCGCCTTCGAACGTCACGCGGCCGCGCCCGGCGTTGCCGTTGGCGTCCTTATCCATCGCGGCCCAGACGGCGTCCCAGGAACCGAGATCCGACCAGCCCGCATCGAGCCGCACGACGACGCCGGATGGATTCGCGCCGGACTCCTGCGGGTCGGTGACGTGGGTCGCGGCCGTTTCATCCGTGACGCTCGCGTCACTCGCATCGTCCACGTCAGTGAGACGCTCCATCACGGCATAGTCGATCGAGTCAGCGGGCGAACTCAGGAAAGCGTCCACCAGCGGACGGAAATACGCGCCTTCGGTGCGGCCGTTCGCGAATGCGCGTTCGCAGGCCGCGTGCATCTCGGGCTGCAGACGTTTCAGCGTATCGAGCCACACACGTGCCCGCACGACGAAGATCCCGGCGTTCCACCAATACGTGCCCGCAGCGACGTACTGCGCGGCAATTTCCTCGGCGGGCTTCTCGACAAAGCCGTCGATCGCATGACCGCCGTCGGGCAATTCCGCGCCGATGCGGATATAGCCGAAGCCCGTATCGGGGCGCGTGGGCGGCACGCCCAGCGTGGCGATCGAGCCCCGTTCCGCGTACCTGGCCGCACGTTCCAGCGCGCCTTGCAACGCAGGCACATCCGCAATCGAATGGTCGGCCGGCATCACGATGAGAATCGCGTCGTTGCCGTCCGCGCACGCGAGCGACGCGGCGAGCGTCAACGCCGGCGCCGTATCGCGCCGCGCAGGCTCGACGATCAGACGCGCGTCCACGCCGTTTTCCAGAAGCTGCTCGGAGATCACAAACCGGTGTTCTTCGCCGCACACGATGATCGGCGACACGTCCACGTTCCAGCCGGCGGGAAAGCCGTCCATACGCCGCGCGGTCGCCTGCAGCAGCGAGTCGGAACCGACCACGTCGATCAGTTGCTTCGGATAGTTTTCGCGCGACACCGGCCACAGCCGAGTGCCCGAGCCACCCGCAAGAATGACCGGGACGATGCGCGCGCAATGCGCACCGGCGGTCCCGGCACTGGCGCCGTCCGGGTTCGCCGACGCAGCGCTCACAAATCCCTTAGTCAACATATTCGGAATCCTTATAATTCTTTGAGATCAAGGAAATACTTACCGAAGCACGGTACGAAACGACTGCGTGTTGGGCGCGCTCAGCGCGGTTCGCGGCGCGCGCTATCCGCCGACCATGCGGCGGCTTTGAATCCGGAACTCAGTCGGGGAAATCCTCATCCGCTTGCGGAAGACCTTCGCGAGGCGGTCACCGTTACCCATGCCGGTACGCCGGGCAATCTTGTCCACCGGCAATTCCGACTCGGTCAGCAGGCTGCAGGTCACCGCAAGGCGCTCATGCAACAGGAAACTCGAGGGCGTGATGCCCATTTCCATCTTGAAGCGGCGCAGGAAGTTGCGCTCGCTCATCGCGGCGAACTGAGCCGCATCGGCAATCGAAATCGATTGCTGGCAATTCTCTTGCAGCCAGCGGGCCGCCGCGCGCACTTTGTCGCCGGGGCTCAAACCGCCGTCTTCACCAAGCAGCGGTGCGAGGTTCGAGCACGAATCGGCAAGCAGACGCTCGGCCACCGTGCGGGCGGTCGCACCGCCGAGATCGCGCTTGATCATGGCGAGCGCGCTTCTCATCGATTCAAGCCGGTCACCCGCATCGCCGTTCTGTTCGGTCTGGCGCGAAGACATCGACTGCGGCTGATGCAATTCGCCGCTTTCCTTGATGTCCGGCACATACGCTGCCTCGAGCAGCGCGCGCCCTTCCGCGATCGGCCGGATCATGCCGGTGTTGCGGCGCACGCGCCGTAACCAGGCGATCAGCCGCTCGTCGCCGGCTGCGGCGAAAGCGCCTTTGCCACCGGCTACATACAACGCGTCGAAGCCGCCGTAATGCCGCGCGTCGAGCCCGTCGGTCCAGACCCGCAGTGCCGATGACGAGGTCACCATGCCGCCGTCGGCCGACAGGAAGGAAACGTCATACAACCAGCCACCCGAGCCGGACGATGCCAGTTCGTTGGCAGCCTGAAACACCTCGGCAACCACGCCCGCGCCCTGCAGCGAGCAGTCGTTGAACATCAGGATTGCGATGCGACGCATACCTTTGTTCGGTGCGTGCACCCAGCGCAGCATTGCAGACTCGAGACTCGCGCAGGTCATAGTCATCCTCTCAACAGAATACGGATCTACTTTTCAACCTTGAACGCCTACACAGACGAATGTTCTGTGCAGTGCATCATAGTCATCCCCAATCAAGCATTTAGCCGCCATGACCGAAAGTGCAGACATGTTGGCGTTTCGATCTGGTGGCCAGCCAGTGATTTTCGGAACAAGCACTCCACTACTATTTTTTCAATGAATTAAAAGCCGATTCTGCATATGAATGAATTCACATTCTGCGAATCTTAATGCTAATTTAATGTGATTTTTTGTGCGTTGACGCACATACAATCGCTACTCGAAATGCTTGAGTTGCAATTTGATCCGCCCATCATTTCGCGGATTTGAAGTGACTTCTTTCCATCACGTCGTCAGAATGAGCGCAGCCGCCTTGCTTGCACCACTCATTGCTCTTACCAGATGCCCGATGAGGTTTCTTCTGACGATATATTCGGTCAGCGGAGACATGTAAAGCAGGTTCTAATATAAGCACTTTTCGAGAGACAAAATTATTTAATTCGCTGTTATAGGATCTGGAGAATATAAACACGACGATTAATGTTTCAAACGTGAAACACTGCAATAAGACAACTTTAGCCCGCCCGGCAATAGACGGGCCAATGGCGGATTCTGTCGGATGAGAGCCGGTATGTTTCCGCCATCGAATTGCGGAAATAGCCTATGCGGTTTCCGCAACACATTGCGACACGAGGTAACCTGAGGCGGGTATGGCCTGGTCAACTAGCCATCCGGTGACGCCTTATCGTTGGAACATGCCGGAACCTATGCGTCGAACGACACGGGGAACACATGTCTGATGTATGCGAATATCGCGCGCTGCAACCACCCTTCGGCGCCTGTGCCGCCCACGCGTTAGTGCTGCGCGTTGCCGCCTCGGCGGCGGCGTTTATCCTGCTGGGCATCGTGGCCTCCTCGTGTAGTGCGGCAGCGGCTTCAACCGGTCCTGACAGCGCAAGCAATGCCGATCTGACGATCGACGGCAGAAAGTGGACAGCATGCGCGGCGGAATATGGAACCTGCCGGTTCAGTGGTACGCGCGACGTGCTGTACGGCACGGTCGAGCAACATGTCATCAAGACGTTCACGACCAGCGCCGATTGCAATAACGGTGTGTTCGGCGATCCCGCACCCGGTGTGGAGAAGCGCTGCGCGGTTGCGGTCACTGCGGCTGATTCGAGTACGGCGGCCAAGGCCGAGGCCGCCGTCCCGGCGCAAAAAGACGCAGCGCCCGCCGCCGCGACGGAATCTGCAGCCACGGTGCCCACTTCATTGAAGGCACCGCCCGGGCAGGGTCTGCGCTGCGCCGCGCCCGCCTCGCAGGTGCGCGCGGCCGCAAACGGCGATCTGCTGGAAGCGGACACGCCGAGCGACGGCACGCGCCTGTTCGCAGCGGACAAACCTTTCGCGCTCGTCTTCACGACACGACCTACGCAAAACGACACGCTCAACTGGCAGATCCGCGATAGCTGGAATGCCGTGCGGGCCAGCGGCCGCTTCCCCGTTGCGGCGGGCGCCACGCTGTCGACCCTCAGTTGCGCCTCGACCGTTGCCGGCTACTTCGCCGTTTCCGCTTCGCTGGAACGCGCACACGGCCAGCTTGAATCGCGTGGCACACGTCCTGCGGGGATCGCCACTTTCGGCGTACTGCCTGACACCTCCACTGCCTTACCCGCCGTACGCTTTCCGTATGAAGATCTGCATCGATTCGGCGGACAGGGCACTGCCTACCTGGCGCCTCTACAGCATTGTTGCGACGGCGACGGCTATCGCCCGGCCTATACCGCGCTCGGCCTTTCGTGGGCGAACGACAATCGCAACTGGTATATGGAAGAACCAAAAAACGCGGGCACGTTCGATCCCGCAAGCAAGCAGTTGCTTCCCTACTTCCGGCGCGGCGACATCATGCGTCTGATCCAGCTCGACGGTATTCCTCAGTGGGTAAGTCCGACCGGCAAGGAGACGCACAGCTATGCGCCGACCTCGCTCGCGCAAATGAAGGACTACATGGCCAAAGTCGGCACCGAGTCCAACCGCACGCGGATGACCTACTTCCCCAAACAGCGCGACAACTACTATCAGGTGACGTGGGAACCGGACGCCGACGGCGGCCTGCCGTGGCGCGATACCGACGCGAATTTCGTCGCGATGTACAAGGCCGTCTGGGAGGGCATTCATCAGACGGACCCGCATGCCGTGGTGATGGGTGTGACGTACGCCTCGGTTCAAGTCAATGTCGAGAAGATGCGCCGTCTCGGTCCGCTCGGGATCGGCCGCTATATGGATGGCATGACCATTCACGGCTATTACGACATCGGCACGACACCGTCGCACCCTCCCGAGCGCGTCGCCGACCCAGGCAACCAGGGCACCGTGCCGGGCGCTCTGCCCGCCGCAATGCGCGCGCTGCGCCACGAGTTGCGTCAATACCTGAAACCCGGCGCGCCGCTGTTCGTCACCGAAACCGGCATCAGCTACGACATTGGTGCTGCGTATGGCAAGAACTATCCGGGCGAGAACGTGCTGTATGCGCAAGCCGCGGTCGTGGCGCGCACGCATCTCATCCTGCTCGGCGAAGGCGCGGACATGACCTACGTGTTCTACCTCGCGGACATGCCGGACGCGGCGCCCGGCTATGGTGTTTTCTTCGAACTCGATCATCCGAATGGCGCCTACGGCGCCGCTCGCATCAGCCCCAAACCCGCCGCCCTCGCGGTGGCGGCGATGACGCGGATCATCGACGGAACGGATACGCTCGGGCCCCTCAAAGGTCTGCCCAAAGGCGTCTACGCGTACGCGTTCCGCCGGCTCGGCGGCGGCAAGATCGTGACGGCGCTGTGGACGCATGACAACGACGCGTGGAATGCCAAAGCCGGCTTCAGCGCGAGCCAGAGCGCGGCCTATCGTCTGCGTGTCGACGCGCCCGGCACGTCGGGCGAAGTGACCGTGTTCGACATGATGGGCAACCCATCGAGCTTGCCGTATCGCGACGGTGTCGCGAACCTCAAGCTCTCGCCGACGCCTATCTATGTGGTGTCCGCCAACGCTGGCGTGTTCAAGGACGCGGTCACGACTCCGGAGGGTTACGTGCCTCGCTAGATGTGCCGCGCGGGGTGCGGGGTGCGGGGTGCGCGTAGCGGCCGCCGTGGATCCTTCGATACGCAACGCTTGCTGTCGAGACGCGACGATACTTCGGCGTGAAGTGACAGGGCAGGTCGTTTCTTACACCCGTAAAATCCAGACGGAGACTACGTCGCATGCATATCAACGCGCTGGAGCCGAGAAATGAACGGCCTCGCATGGACAATGCTGGTGCTGGCCGCGATGGTTGGGGCGTTTCTCTTCGCCACGGTCGGCGCGATTCTGGTCGCACTGCTGCTGGCGAATGTCTCAAACCGTCTCACCCGGGATGATGAACACCATGGCGACTAATAGCGCTTTCAGCATCGCCACACGATCACCACGCGTTCAACGCGACGCGCGCCCTGCAGGAGATGGAATGCTGACCGAGATCGATTTCCTGGACGTGGTGCGTCTGACGCCGCTGGTCGCGATCGATCTGATCGTCAGCGACGCCGAGGGCCGCGTGTTGATCGGCCACCGGCGCAATCGCCCTGCCCGCGGCACATGGTTCGTTCCCGGCGGGCGCATTCATAAGGACGAAACGCTCGACGCAGCGTTCACCCGCATTGCCGACGCCGAATTGGGCATCGGCAGGCTGAACCGCTCGACCGCGCGCTTCGAGGGCGTTTTCGAGCACCACTACAAAGACAATTTTGCCGCCGAGCCTGACGTCTCGACGCACTACATCGTGCTCGCCTATGCGCTGCAGTTCACCAGCACCATCTCGGTCGGCCGGCTCGACCAGCACAGCGACTATCTCTGGCTAGCACCTTCGGAGCTGCTCGCACGCGCCGATGTTCACGAGAACACCAAGGCTTACTTCCGTTAGCGGCAGAGTTAGGGCCACCGCTCGCGCCAACAGCCCCGCCATCCGCATGGCCCATTGCCGGCACGCAAAGTGCTGCCTACTGTGAGTTCGCCAACGTGGCGGCCCACGCCAGTACAGTATGATCGAGCTCACCGTCAGGGTTCGAATCAAACATGCGATCATCGGCAGCCAGGCTCGTTCGCGATTCATCCATTGCTTTTCTAGCGCTACTTTTTTTCACTCTCGTTTCCGGTGCGGCGCGCGCGGCAGATTGCGGCGCCGGGACGCTGGTCACGGTCGTCGCCCACCTCGATGACGATCTTCTTTTTGTGGACCCCGCCATCAGCGAACGGCTCGACGCCGGCTGGTGCATCACCACCGTCCATCTGATCGGCGGCGCCAACGGTGCGGATTTCGCTTACGTGCAGACCCGCGAGCGGGCCTCGCGGCTCGCGTATGCGCGCATGGCGGGGGTGCCTGACGAATGGATCGAAACGAATATTCCGATCGCCGGCAAGCTCGTGCATCAGATGGTGCTGAAGGCCAAGCCGCAAGTGCGTCTGCTCGAATTCCGCCTGCCCGGCGGCGCCGTGCGCGGCGGCCGCGAACCGCTCGGCCTCCTGTGGGAACAGCACGCCACGCTTTCCACCTATCCGATGAACGCCGACGGTTCCGTGCGTGCGCAATACGATCGGGCCTCGCTGTCGGCCACACTGAAAGTGATACTTGCCGGGGCGTCGCAGATCTATACGCTCAATCCGGACACCGTACCGTTTCTCGAGCATCCCGATCACATCTACGCCGCGCGCATCACGCGCCACGTCGCCCAGACGCTGAACAAAAGCGTGCCGATCGAATACCACATCACCTATCCGACCGGTGACTGGCCCGGCAATGTGCCGGCGGCCGAAGTTCAGCGCAAGCGCGACATCGTCGCCAGCTATTTTTCTGTCGACGGCAGCGAGTTTTCGCACGTATTCGGCGAGTTTCAGTGGGACGGTAATTGGGTCGCGCGCCGCTATGCCTTCGCCGATCGCAGCGATCGCCGCATCGCGGATTTTCAATCGCATCCCATTCAGCTCTTCAACGCGGCGGCGAGCCGTTGTCTAACTTCCGCAGGCAGCGGCCAGGCGCCGACACTCGCCGCGTGCACGGGCTCATCCACGCAACAATGGCGCTGGGATCCCGTGACTGTCTATCCCGGCAATCCGCGCAACGCCGCGCTCGTCAGCGTCGCGACTTCGCAATGCATCGCCGAACGCGACGGCTATCTGATCTCCGAGACCTGCGATCAATGGGACATGGCGCAGCGCTGGACGCCGTGGGACTTCGGCCTCGTCTACACGCCGCTGCGGCACTGTCTTGGCGAAAACGACGGCAAACTCACCATGCGCGGCTGCACTCTGCTCACCACACGCTACCGTTGGGCGACCACGCAACGCACTCAGGCGACCGATTGGCGGCTCGCAACCGCGATGGTCGGCGACATCGGCGGCACGGGGGAGCAAGCCGCGGTCTATGTGCAGCGACAACACGACGGACCCGGCTTCAACGTGTACGCGGCGTCGCTCGTGAAAGCGTCGCCCCCCGCCCTCTGGTACGCCGGCACGGTCTCTTTCGATCCCCGCGCCACGGCGCCCAGTTGTGCGGATGACAAGCTGTGTTTCGATAGCGCGCGCTTCCTGCTCGGCGATTTCGACGGCGACGGCAAGGCGGACCTGATGGTCATCACCGCGCGCCAGGGTGGCACCGCGTTCTGGTTGCTCCGCAGCACAGGCGAGCGCTTCGAGGCCCCACGTCTCTGGCTTCAGACCAGCCGCGAGTTCAGGCCTGCGTTGACGCAGCAATATGTGGCGGCGGACTTCGGCGGAACCGGACATACGGACGTGCTGATCGCACAGAAACGCGCCGATAGCGGGCTCGACCTCTGGATGGCGTCGTCCACAGGCTCAGCGGGCTCAGTGGCCTCAGCGCCGACGCTCATGGCACAAGCAAAAACCCTGCGGCAAAACGCCAATCTTCTGGCAGTCCAGACTGCAGGATCACGCGCGTCACTGGTCGCGGTGGAGGGTGCGGACGACCGGCTTGCGATCACGCCAATCGCCAACGACGGCACGCGCATGACCGTCGGCGAACGCAAGCTATTGCCGACGAGTTTCCTGCCCGACTTCGTCAAAGTGACGGTCGGGGCCGTGCACGGCAAAGCGAGCAATACGCTGATTCTTCTGACACCGCATCTCGACGGAACGAACGAGGACGCGGTCGTCGACATTGCCACGCTCGACACAGCGGATGCAAACGCCGTGCCGGTCCAGGCGGCGGCCTTGCGCGGCATGTCGTGGTCGGATGTCTTTCCGGCTTTCGTGCGTGACAAGCGCAACGCGGCACTCGTGCTTTATAGGAGAATCGACGCGACGCTCGGCGATTTCTATTTCACCGGCGGCGCACCGGCGCTGACGCGCTATCCGGTAGGCGATGGTTTCGCCCTGGGCGCAGCCCAGGATCTCGGCGAACTGCCGGGGCTGTTCTCGGAGACGGTGCGGATCGACCGGTTGACGCAGTAGCGCGAGCCGATCGACCCGACGCGGCTCAGGTCGAAACGCGCAGCGGCCGAACGAACTGCCGCGCGATCGTCATGTAGCGGTCTGCCGTGTCGCGCAATGTGTATCCCGCCAGTTGCCGGTTCGCTCGCGGCATGTCGAGCGCCTTGAGCAATGCGCGGCCATAGGCCTCCGGATCGGCCGTGTCGACGAGATTGACGCCGGCAAATCCGCTGGCGAAGCCGAACGACGGAATCCGGCTCGCCACGACAGGAATACCCGAGGCGAGCGCCTCCAGAAAGCCGATGCTCTGCGCTTCGAAACGCGAAGGCATGGCAAAGACACGCGAGGAGCGAAGAATCGCGGCGACATCCAGGCGCGGCCCGCATACCGTCACGCGGCTGTCCAGGCCAAGCTGATGAACCAGCGACACCACCGCCTCGTAATAGGGGATCTCCTCGATGACTCCGCACAGCAGCAGGCGCGCTTCAGGCTCGCTCTGCACGACACGCTCGAACGCACGAATCGTGTCCAACTGGCTCTTCCCTTCTATATAGCGGCCTAGCTGAACGATCTGCTTCGCAGGCACTGAGATATCCGGTGCGGATGGGTTGTTGTCTTCGGCGAACAGCGACGCGTCCACGCCATTCGGGATCACCACCATCGCCGGATGCTTGCCGATCTCTCGCAGGTAGTCGTCGATATTTTTCTGCGACACGCCGATGATCGCTCTCGCCCGCCGTGACAGCAGGCGCTCGGCCTGCTTGAGCGCGCCGTTCTCGAAGTCGTTGACACCGGAGTGCATCACCCAGGCGATCGGTGTGTGCACGGGCAGAAGCCGGACATAGAGTGCGGCGAGCGTGGCATGCGCCACGATGAAGTCGGGGCGGAACTGGCGTACCACGCGATACAGGTGCAGCAATTTGCCCACCCTGCCGTGGGGGCTGCTCGGGAACAGACAGGTGACACCCGCGGCTTCCAGCTCGGCACGAATGCCGACGAAATCGTCCTGCTGGGGAAGCAGCGACGTAATACAGACCTCATGGCCGCCGCGCTGATGCTGAATCGCGAGCCCCTTTACAAGTACTTCCGCCCCGGATAGTCGCGGTGCGTGAACCAACTGAAGAATTCTCACGATTTATCTCTCTGGATAACCGCCTTTTTTGCGCAGCGGATGGACAAGCCGAGCAGCAAGTACCGGTCCCGAAAAAATGTCGGCATCCATCGTCGTTTATCTGGCGCGTCCCTTTCGCGGGACGCAGCCTCGTCTCCGTAAAACAGCGACAGTTCCGCCGCGGAGTCACTATCGCGAGGAAACGTTACACCGAAGGCCCAGCACTTTTCCGCCATCTCCAAGACTCAATCGGCTATGGAATGAGGGCTATCACCCATTTCTCCGCGGTTTATCCCGATTCGTATAGTTAGGCATCCGTTACAAATCTTTTCGACCCCACTTTCACATGGCGGATAAAGACTGATCTCCTCATACCTATTTTTTGATGCGATCAATGCAATTAGTACTGCATCAATGTTCATACGTAACGACTCGTTACTTCTTTTAAACATACTAATGCGTATTGTTGCTGTCGATTCTTCCCATCAGAGCCTTTCTTGCTTTCAGGACAGTAAAAAGTTCATCGAATGGCGCGATGGACTCAAGCACTTCGATGTGGATTGCGCTGTTCCTCAAGACGTTCGTTGTTTTCGTCACACCTTCCCCGGTCGTCCGATTCCGCCAGATCCGCCATGACGAGTGGCATGGATTCGTACGATAAGAATTTCTCTGCAGAGAAATGCGTTCGGGGCCGACAACCCGGGAAGGCATCACACCTTCGCGCGAACGAATGGTTTGCGCACCCAGGACGGCCAGTGTCGAAGCCTCGGTTATCGGCTGGCTTGCAATTGAACCCCGATGTTCGTTCCGTCTCCCAACGCGCTTTGCGCGAAGAGCCCAACGAATGTTCAGAAAACGCATTGGTTAGAGATTGATGAAATCACAACTACTCCTACTCTCGACACTTTCTCTCGCGCTAGCGGGCTGCGGTGGTGGCGGCGGCGGTAACGGCGCCAGCAACAACGCGACAACCCAGCTCAACGGCTCGTCCAACTCGACGGCGGCCGGCAACAGCAGCACCGGCGGCACCGCCACGGTGAACGGCGCGGGCAACACCGTCGCGACACTCAGTTGCACGTCGCCGGCCGTCTCGGCGGGCTCCGGCAGCGCCACCATTTCCGCCGACACGCCCAGCGCGGATGGCACACGCATCTTCGCTTCCGGCAGCGCGTTCCAGCTCGCCTTCAGCACCAACGTACCGAACGCCGACACGCTGAACTGGGCCGTCACGGACACCATCGGCCGAGTTGCGGCGAGCGGCAGCACCGCCGTCCCGAGCGGTTCGAAGACCATCACGCTCAACTGCACCTCGACGCTCGCCGGCTATTTCGCCGCAACGGGCACGCTGGCGCAGAACGGCGGTCAACTGCCACAGGCCGGCACGCGCCCGGTCGGCATCGCGACCTTCGGTGTGCTGCCGAACCTGTCCCAGGTCGTGCCTGCGGTCACCTACGCGCATCAGGAACAGCACCGTTTCGGCATGCAGGGCGCGAACGACAACGGCGCCCTGCTGGCCGACCTCGGCATCTCGTCGACGATCGACGACCGCCAGCTCTCGACGATGGAACCGAACGGAGCGAACACCTTCAATCCGTCAGCGAACAATCTCGATCCGTTCTACAAGACCGGCAACGTGATGCGCCTGATCCGTCTTGACGGCATCCCTGCCTGGGCGAGCAGCACCGGTGCGTTCCAGGACGACACGAGCGTGCCGAGCAGCCTTTCGTATTACCAGAGCTACATGAGCCGCGTCGGCACGGAATCGAGCGCGATTCGCGCGGCGTACTTCCCGACCCAGTCGGCGAACTACTATCAGGTGACGTGGGAGCCCAACCAGTTCTGGACCGACACCGACGCCAACTTCATCGCGCTGTATCAGTCCGTCTATCAAGGCATCCATTCGACCGATTCGAGCGCGGTGGTGATGGGCCCGGCCGACGCGTTCCCGAGCCTGACCACGACGCGTCTGAAGCGCCTCGCGCCGCTCGGCTTCGGCAAATACATCGACGCGGTGTCAACGCACGGCTACTACGACGCGGGCACTTCGCCGTCGCATCCGCCGGAGCGCTACGACAGTGACCCGTCGACCGCCTCAGGTTCGCTGCGCGGCCAGATGCGCGCTCTGCGCTCTGAAATGGCCACCGACTACCGTCCGGGCATGAAGCTGTTCTCGACGGAAGCCGGCATCAGCTACGACCTCGGCACCTCGTACGGTCCGAACTATCCGAGCGCGAACGTGCTGTACGCGCAAGCGGCGGTCGCGGCACGCATGCACATCATCACGCTGGGTGAAGGCGCGGATCAGACCTACGTGTTCTACGGTGCGGACTATCCGGGCGAAGTCGGCTACGGCACGTTCTTCGACCTGAACGACGCGCAAGGCGCATTCGGCGCGACGAACATCAGTCCGAAGCCGGTTGCGATGGCGATCAGCGCGATGACGCACACGCTCGATGGCACGCACACGCTCGGAGCGGTGAACGGCACGCCGACCGGCGTCTACGCCTACGCGTTCCAGCAGGTGGGCAACGGCGCGGTGATCACCGCCTTGTGGGCGCACAACAATAGCGTGTGGGACGCCAGCGTCGGCTTCAGCTCGACCTATAGCGTGCCGTATAGCCTCACGGTGGATGCGCCGGGCACGAGCGGCACGGTGAAGGTGGTCGACATGATGGGCAATGCGTCGAGCGCAAATTACAGCAACGGTACGCTCACGCTCAACCTGACCGAATCGCCGGTGTATGTGGTGTCGAACAACGCGTCGGTTGCCAAATCCAACGCGACGGTGCCGGTGGGATACGTCGGTATCTAATTAGCAACTGCCACATCATGCGGTAGATGTAATAAAAACGTCAGCCGGCTTCAGGGCCGGCTGACGTTATTTTTTCAGACATGGGTAGCGGCGTCTGGCCGCGCACTCGCAGAGCTTCAGCCTTCCTTCAGCTTTCCCCCAGTCGCCCCTCCATCCCGCTCAACTCCTGCTCGCGCTCCTTCGACACCTTGCCGATCGGCGGGCCCGCAAAGCTCTTGCGCACACCCGCGCCGTACCAGATCGCCAGCAGTATCGCGAGCAAACCGACAATCACGTACACCACTTTCTGGTTAGGCGGCTGCATGCCGACATAGGCGAGCACGAGTGCGCCGAACACCGCTGCAACAGCGAATGGCTTCGACAGCATGCCCAACTGGAACGGCCCTTTTTCCTTCCACGTGCGCCCTTCGGCGAAAATACCGGCTGCAATCGGCATAGCGTAAGAGATGAACAGGAACACCGCGCTCCCCGCGCTCAGCACCGTGAACGCATCACCGTACAACGTCACCACGATCGCCAGCACTGCCGAGGTCCAGATCGCAGCGCCCGGCGTGCGGTGTGCCGCATTCACCTTGCGCAGCCACTTCGAGCCGGGCAAGCCACCGTCGCGGGCAAACGCGAACATCATGCGCGAGGTCGACGTAACGGCTGCGAGGCCGCATACGTAGTTGATGAAGAACATCAGCAATTCGATCAGGATGCGCAGCGGTCCCGGAATCGGTGCAAGAATCGCTTCGAAGAATCCGGTGCCCTGCTTCACCCCCGCAGTGATATCCGGCATCACCAGCACGAACGCGCACACCATCACGTAGCCGAAGGTGGTCGACCAGAACACGGAGCCAACGATGCCGCGCGGCACATTGCGCGCCGCCTGATGCGTCTCCTCCGAGGTATGCGCGGAAGCGTCGAAGCCCGTGATCGTATAAGCGGTCAGCAGCAGGCCGGACAGAAACGCCATGGCGATGGTTTGCTTGGGCCATGCGCCGCCATCGATACCCGTGAAGTTGGTGAACGTATAGAGCCGCGACAGATCGATCTTGACCGGCGAATACACCAGCAGGGACACCACCAGCATGACCGTCACCACGAAGATCAGATAACCCGACAGGTCCGTGATCTTGCTGGTGATGCGAATGCCGCGATGATTCAGGAATGCTTGCGAAGCGGTGATCGCGGTCAGAAAGAGCGTCTGCTGCCACCAGCCGAGCGAATCCGGACTCACACCGAACATCGGCGCGATCAGCGTGCGAAAGAACGGATCATAGGTACCGTAGTTGATCGCGGCGACGACGAACACGAGACCGAGCAGATTCAGCCACGCGGTGAGCCAGCCCCACATTTTGCCGCCGAGAATCGAACTCCAGTGATAGAGGCCGCCTGCTGTCGGATACGACGATGCGATCTGCGCCATCGCCGCCGCCACGACCAACGCGAACAGCGAGCCGAGCGGCCAGCCGAGTCCGATCGACGCCCCGCCCGCCGCCGACAAGCCCATCTGGAACGACGTGATGCCGCCCGACAGAATGCAGATCAGCGAGAACGACACCGCGAAGTTCGAGAACGCCCCCATGCGCCGGGACAGTTCCTGCGCGTAGCCCATCTTGTGCAACAGCTTGACGTCGTTGTCGGCGGGGTCCGCCGACGGCACGGCCGTGTTGATGTCCATGACGCGATCCTTTGAACAGGGTTATGACGAAGCGGCAAACTGGCGTGACCGCGCGACGAAGGACCGGCTCACGCAGCCGTAAAGCAGTTATCCACGTACAGGTGTGCGCCGTTGACGAAACTGGCGTCGTCGCTGGCGAGAAAGAGCGCGGCGCGTGCGACTTCTTCCGGCGCGCACAGACGGCCCTGCTGCACCGACAGCGCCGCTTCGCTCGCATCGAAGCCATACTTCGCGAGCGCGCTGATTTCGCGACGCCCATGCGGCGTATCGATGAAACCGGGGCATACGGCGTTGCAGCGAATGCCACGGTCGCGATACTCGACGGCAATCGAACGCGCGAACATGGCGCATGCGCCTTTGGTCGTGCAGTACAGCACTTCGAGCGGCGTGGCCGCGACCGACGAGATCGACGCGGTGCACACGATCGATCCGCCGCCCGCGGCGAGCATGTGCGGCAGCACCGCGCGGGTCATCATGAACATGCTTTTCACGTTGACGTTCATGAGCCAGTCGTAGTCTTCGTCGGTGGTATCGACGAACGGTTTTACGACGATGCTGCCGGCGTGGTTGAACAGCACGTCGATACGGCCGAAGCGCGCCATGATGTTTGCCACGGCGGCGTCCACGGCTGCGCGCTTCGATACATCGGCGGCAAACAGTTCGGCTGTGCCGCCTGCCGCGCGAATTCGCGTCACGAGTTCCTCGCCCGCATCGGTATTGATATCGACTACGGCGACCTGCGCGCCCTCCTGCGCGAACAGCAGCGACGCCGCGCCGCCCGCGCCGGTCGCGCCGCCTGACACGATTGCGATCTTGCCTTCCAGCCTGCCTGCCGATCTGCTCATGCGTGACTCCCGTTCCAGTGTCCAGTGCGTTGTGTTGCATTGCGTTGTGCACAAAGTAGGGGCGGCAAAAAGCGGCGACTATCCAAAATTGGCAAAAACGTAAAAATCCCGTAAAAATCCGAATTTCTGACAAATTCATTACATCTGAACCTGAATGCTTGCCGTATCTGGCGGTCGCCGTGTTCGTGATCTGCGCGGACATGGCGCAGGAAGCCGCATGAGTGGCCCGGATGGGTCGCTCCAACACTGCGACGTAAATTTTTTTTCGCATACACTGACCGGCACGAGGCTTTTCGGGGAGCGCCAGTAGAATCGGGAGAAGCTATGCAGCCGGTCAATCAGACAAGCAGCGCCGTCGAGATTCGCTGTTGCCGGAACATCGACGAGCAGGCGATGTTGCTCGACGCGTGGAACCAAAGCTATTGCCAGATTTCGCGCGGCGCCTTCGACGGCTCGGTGAGTTCGTTCGCCGCGGGCGGCGTGCGGGTGTTGGTGGAGCGGCTGAACCGCACGGTCTATCAACGCGGCCAGGTGGCGCGGTCCAAGCTCGCCGTGGGCATTCCATTTCAACTCGAAGGGCATGCGCTGCTGTGCGGGCAGACGAGTCACCGTGACGGCCTGCATGTGTTTTCCGGCGATGGCGGGTTTGAGTTTTTATCGCCCGACACGCATCTGGTGGTGAATCTGGAGATCGAGCCTGGCGCGATTGGCGATCGTTTACTGCGCTCGCAGCTCGATGAAATTGGGTTGCGGCTGGGCGCGAGGCCTGGCGTATTGAATGTCGATCCTGTCCGCTTGCAGGGCTTTCGCGAGGTGCTGAAGCAATTGCTTGACGCCGTGGCTGCGACGCCGACGTTGCTCGATGATGGCGGCGTGGCGGCGGCGTTCGAGAAGTCGGTGATATTTGGTCTTGCCGAGGTATTGCAGGGAATGCGGGATGCGGATCCACACGGGAATGTCGAAGCGCGTACCGCGCGGAACTGGCAACTTGTGCGCAGCGTTCGTGAGCTGGTGGAAGAGTCGCCGGATTGCCCGCTGTCTGTCGCCGAGCTATGTGCTCGGTTTCGCGCGAGTCGGCGCACTTTGCAGTATGCGTTTGAGGATACGCTTGGGGTGAATCCTTCAGCGTATATACGGGCTGTTCGGCTCGATCATGTGCGGCGTGAGTTGCGAGGTTCTGCTTCGGTGACTGAAGTCGCTACGCGGTGGGGGTTTTGGCATTTTGGGAATTTCTCGAACGAGTATCGGGGGCAGTTTGAGGAGTTGCCGTCGGAGACCTGGCGGCGCAGTAGGGGGCGTGCGGGTTGAAGGTTGCTTTGTGCCTGCGGCGACTATTTGTCTGTTTGCCTACGGTGTTCGGGTTTGCTTGGTTTGTTTGCCTGCGCGGCGCTTTTGTCAGTGTTCTTATGGCGTTGGCCTTTCCTTGAATTGTTAGTGGTCTATTAGCGTTGCCCCTGTGCGGGGCGGCACCTACTTTTCTTTGCATCCCCCGGCGTCAGACTACTTGTCGTGTTATCTGATTCCTATAGACATGGTCCGGGGGCGGTAAAATCAGGGTGAATGAAAGCCTACTCAGCAGA